>NZ_LATC01000010.1:0-73311 GCF_001414075.1 Mycobacterium sp. UM_11
TGTGTATAAGAGACAGGGTGTCCAGCGCCCGGTGCAGCAGCGGCAACGGCATGGGAGCGGCTCCGTACACGATGTAGCGCAGGCCCGCGATCGTGGCGTGGGCGGCCTCGCCGGCCTCGAGGAACCGGGCGATCACCGGCGGGACGAAGAACGCGTGCGTCGCGCCGGCCCGCACCGCGCCCACCAGGGCGGCGGCGTCGGGTTCGCGGGTCATGATCGTCGGCACCCCGGCCCGAATCCCGAAGAGCGCGTAGCCGATTCCGCCGACGTGGAACAACGGCATCGCCACCAGGTTCGCTTCCCCGTCGCCGAACGGGAACGCCGGCGCGAGGTTCGCCGCGTGATTGACCAGCGCGCGCTGGCTCAGCAGCACGCCCTTGGGCCGCCCGGTGGTGCCCGAGCTGTAGATCACCAGCGCGGTCTCGCTCAGGTCGACGGCGGCGTCGCCCTCGGTGGGCTCGGCCGCGGCCAGCAGGGACTCGTATTCGTCGCCCACCGCGACGATGCGCTCCAGGCCCGGCACGCGTTCGGCGGCCGCCTCGGCCGCGGGCCGCAGCTCGGCGCCGGCGAAGAGCAGCCGCGCCCCGCTGTCGTGGAGCACGTGCACGAGTTCGTCGCCCATCACGCGCCAGTTGACGACGGTGGTCACCGCCCCGATCGATGCGGCGGCGAACAGCACCTCGAGGCAGGCGGGGTGGTTCTTGTCCAGGAACGCCACGCACTGTCCGCGCTGCACCCCGGCGGCGCGCAGCGCGCCGGCCGCGCGACGGATCCGCGCCGCCCAGTCAGCCCAGGACCACTGCCGCTCCCCGTAGCGGATCGCGATGGCCTCGGGCCGTTGCCGCGCGTGCCGCTCGACGAACCCGGCGAGCGTTTCGGTCGTGTGGTCGCCTGCTGGCATGAACCCCTCCGCGTAGTGAACTTCCTCCCGTCGAGTGTGCACTGAGGGCTTTGACTGTGCGCTGAGGGCCGAAATTGCGCGGTTTTCCCGCCGTGGACGCACGCGCAAAGCCGTGGACGCACGCGCAAGCCCGGGAGGCACACCCGCGAAGCGGAATCAGAACATGGACCCGATCATCGTGCCGCCGTCGCTGACCGCCTGCGGGGTCGCACTGTTGTCCTGGCGGTAGTCGATGAACGCCGACTGCCCGGTCGAGGGGTTCAGCAATTCGGTGAAGCTGCCGATCACGGGAATCGCGCCCTCGGGGGCCAGCACGTCGGCGGTGTAGTCGACGGAGGCCTCCTGCTGGAAGTGCCGTCCCGCCTCCGCCTTGGTGTGCGGCTCGCCCACGACCTGCACGTTGCGCAAGATGGCCGACGCGTCCCCGGCCAGCTGGTCCTTGTCCGCCTGCAGCAGGGCGAGGGCATCGGTCCCGCCGGCGGGCTTGACCGTGACCCGCAGCTGAGCGCTGGCGTCGGCGTTGCTGAGCGCCACCCAGTTCGGGCCGCGGTGCCCGAGCGTCCAGCCGGGTGCGGGGACGATGGAGACGCCCTGGGCGATGTCGATCGCCTCGGCCGAGGCGAGCCGCACCGGCGGGGCCCCATTGGCGGTGGCCGTCAGGACCACTACGGCCGTCACGGCGACGGCGGCGAAGGCGAACAGCCGGGAGCGCAACGGCGCGGGCACGGGCAAATTGAACATGGTCCTACGATCGCGCCGCCGGCACGCGATGTCCAAGACCGCCCCGCTATTTGCTGATAGCTCTCCCTTATCGACGGGGTGTGTCAGCATTTCTGCGGCAACACGATCGTCGAAAAGAGGGGACCAGCCGTGGCGAATCCTGACCGAGCCCGCTCACGCACCTTCGTCGTCACGGGCGCCGCCTCCGGAATCGGCCTGGCCACCGCGCGGCGCCTGCTGGCCGAGGGGGGCGCCGTGATCGGCGCCGACCTGGCCGAGCCGCCCGACCTCGGGCCCCGGTTCGAGTTCGTCCCCGCCGACGTCGCCGACGAGGCCGCGGTCGCCGCCGTGCTGGCCGCCGTCCCGGATCGCCTCGACGGCGTCCTGCACGCCGCCGGGGTGGCCGGGGGCGGCCCGGTCCACCTGCTCGACCGGGCCGAATGGGACCGGGTGATCGGGATCAACCTCACCGGCACCTTCCTGGTCGCCAAAGCCGCGCTGGCCCGGATGATCGAGCAACCCCGCGTCGACGGCGAGCGGGGTTCGCTGGTGACCGTCGCCAGCGTCGAGGGGCTGGAAGGCACGGCGGGCGGCAGCTCGTACAACGCGGCCAAGGGGGGCGTCGTATTGCTCACCAAGAACATCGCGCTCGACTACGGGCCCAGCGGAATCCGCGCCAACGCCATCTGTCCCGGCTTCATCGAAACCCCGATGGCCCAAGGCGTGTTCGGCCTCCCGGGCATGGAGGGCCCGCTGCAATCGATCACGCAAGAGCACGCCCTGCAACGGCTGGGCCAGCCCGAGGAGGTCGCGGCCATGGCGGCCTTCCTGCTGTCGCCCGACGCCTCGTTCGTCAGCGGCCAGGCCATCGCCGTGGACGGCGGCTACACCGCCGGCCGCGATCACGGTGTCGTCAAACTCTTCGGCTTTCCCGCCTAGCGCCTTAAGATTCGCGCATGGTCACTCCCGATGACGCGATCGAGGCGATTCGAGGCACCGGCGGGGCGCAGCCGGGCTGCCGCGCGCTGCACGCCAAAGGCACGCTGTACCGCGGCACCTTCACCGCCACCCCCGATGCGCTAATGCTCTCGCGCGCAAAGCATCTCGACGGCTCGACCGTCCCGGCGCTGATCCGCTTCTCCAACGGCGCCGGAAATCCCAAGCAGCGCGACAACGCGCCGGGCATCCGCGGGATGGCGGTCAAGTTCACCCTGCCCGACCGCTCCACCACCGACGTGTCGACGCAGACCGCCCGCCTGTTCGTGTCGAGCACACCCGATGGCTTCGTCGACCTGCTCAAGGCGATGCGGCCCGGGCTGACCACGCCGCTGCGCATGGCCAAGTACTTCCTCACCCACCCCCGGCTGCTCGGCGCGCTGCCGGTGGTGCGCGATGCCAACAAGATCCCGGCGAGCTACGCCACCATCGAATACCACGGCCTGCACGCCTTCCGCTGGGTCGCGGCCGACGGCAGCGCGAGATTCGTTCGCTATCACCTGGTTCCGGCCGCGGCGGAGAAGTTCCTGTCGCCGTCGGCGGCCCACGGCGAGGGGTCCGACTTCCTCACCGACGAGCTGAACGCGCGCCTGGGCAGCGGGCCGGTGCGGTTCGAATATCGCGTGCAGATCGCCGGGCCCACCGACTCGACCGTCGACCCGTCCGCGCCCTGGCAGAGCACCCAGATCGCGACCGTCGGCACCGTCGAGATCACCGGCTTGGAAACCGAGCGCGAGCACGGCGGCGACATCGTCGTGTTCGACCCGATGCGGGTGACCGACGGCATCGAGCCCTCCGATGATCCGGTGCTGCGCTTCCGGACGCTCGCGTATTCGGCGTCGGTGAAGCTGCGCACCGGCGTCGATCGCGGGGACGAAGCCCCCGCCGTCTGAGGCGCAAGCCGAACCCGCCGCCCGCCGAAACCGGCGGCAGGCTAGGGTTTTCCCTCAGTGTCGCCTTCCCACATTTTCCTGATTTGCTTGGCCGGGCTCGGCGCCGGCGCCATCAACGCCCTGGTCGGGTCCGGCACCCTGATCACGTTCCCGACGCTGGTCGCCCTCGGCTTCCCGCCGGTCACGGCCACCATGTCGAACGCGACGGGGCTGATCGCCGGCAGCGTCTCCGGCACCTGGGGGTATCGCGCGGAGCTGCGCGGCCAATGGGATCGGCTGCGCTGGCAGCTGCCCGCGTCGCTGGCCGGCGGGGTGCTGGGTGCCTTCCTGCTGCTGCACCTGCCGGAGAAGGTCTTCGCCGAGGTGGTGCCGGTGCTGTTGGTCCTGGCGCTGGTGCTGGTGGTGATCGGCCCGCGGATCCAGGCGTGGACGAGCCGGCGCACCGAGGCGGCGGGCCGTTCACCGGAGCACATCACCCCGGCCCGCATGGCCGTCCTGGTGCTGGGCACCTTCGGGGTTGGCGTCTACGGCGGGTATTTCACTGCCGCCCAAGGCATTCTGCTGGTCGGCCTGATGGGGGCGTTGCTGCCCGAGTCGGTGCAGCGGATGAACGCGGCGAAGAACCTGCTGACCCTGGTGGTGAATGTGGTTGCCGCCGTTGCCTATACGTTGGTGGCGTTTGACCGGATCAGCTGGCCGGCAGCCGGGCTGATCGCGGCGGGCTCGCTGGTAGGGGGGCTGATCGGGGCGCGCTACGGGCGCCGGTTGTCGGGCAACGCGCTGCGCGCCGCGATCGTGGTGGTGGGGCTGATCGGGCTGTACCGCCTCCTCCTGGTGGCGTGACGGAGGCGCGGCAAACGGGTTGGCGCAGGGCTGCCTGCATCGAGTGTGCGTTTACGGCTTTGAGTGTGCGTCCATGGCGGGGCCGCTCGGCGTGTCGCCGCCCTGGGCGCACGCGCAAGTGACCGCAAGCGCGGCAACGGACCTCAGCTCAGCGTGGCGGCGGCCGCCTCGCTGACGACGTCGGCCACCTCACCCCGCCGGCGCCAGGCCCGCAGCTGGCGCATGGCCCCGTTGCCCTGGGTGGCGACGCGGTCGAGTTCGCTTGCGACGCGGTCGTATTCGCCGAGCGACGCCAACGCCGGGCGCACGCGTTGCACCAGCGCGTCCAACTGGTCGGTCGCGGGCACCGCTCCGCGGCCGTGGATCAGGTCGAGCGTGCGTCCGGCGAGCCCGTCGTGGGCGGCCTTCCAGTACGCCGCGCGCAGGGCCGCCGGCGCGAGCCGCCCGGGCTCGTCCTCGGGCGCGTCGAGCGCGGTCATCACCGCCGCCCTGACCAGCGTGGCGAGCAGCACCGTCTCCGCGACGGTGGCCGGCACGTCGGCCACCCGCACCTCGATGGTCGGGAAGTTCTCCGACGGCCGCACGTCCCAATAGACCATCTTCTCGTCCAGGATCACGTCGCTGTCGATCAGCATCCGCACCGTGCGGTCGTAATCGTCGGGTGAGGGAAAGAAGGGCGGGGGGCCGGCCACCGGCCAGCGTCGCCACAGGACGCTGCGCCAGCTGGCGTAGCCGCTGTCGGCGCTGCGGTACACCGCCGAATTCGCCGATAGCGCAAGCAAAGACGGCAGCCAGGGGCGCAGCCAATTGCTGACCCGGATGGCGGCCGCCCGGTCCGGAACCTGCACGTGCACATGGCATCCGCAGATGCCCTGCTCGTGCGCGACCATCCCGTACTCGGCGCCGATGCGCCGGTAGCGGGGCGTGTCGGTGACGGGAAACTCGTGCGGTGTGGCGGGCGGGAGGCCGGCCGCCAGCAGCTGCAGGCCGACCGCCTCGGCGGCCTGCGCCGCGGTGCGCCGCAGCCGGGCCAGTTCCTTGCCGAGTTCCGAGCTGGCCGCCACCACGCTGGAGGTGGTTTCAACCTGGCAGCTGCTCAGTTCCAGCTGCAGCTCGACTCCAAGGCGCTTGGCCTCGGCGGCCACGTCGTCATTGCGCGGCGCTGGTTCGCCGGTTCGCGGGTCGACGAGGAGGAATTCCTCCTCCGCGCCGAAGGTGGGGGGGCCGCTCATCCCGACGGGGAGGCCCGATCAGTGACGGTGCTGACCCGTCACCAACGGGCCGCGGACGCCAGCGCGGAGTCGGCGGTCGGGTAAATGGGCAGCAGGCCCGACAGGCCGCACGCGTCGACGAGGCGGGTGACGACCGGCTCGCGGCTCACCAGGCGCAGTTCGACGCCACGGTCCTTGCACCGGCGCGCCTCGTCCGCCAGCACGGCGAACGCGCAGCAACCCATGAAATCCAGGCCCGTCACGTCGACGACCAGGGGACCGGGCGCGATGACGATGCCCGCGACCTCGCTGACCAGTTGGCGCCAGGTGTGCTCGTTGCAGGCGTCGACCTCGCCGCCCGCGTAGATCAGCACGGCCGGGCCGGTGCGATCGGCCGTCGCGCGCAGCGTGCTGTTCGGATCGCCCAGCTCGTAGACCAGCTTCGTGCTCAGCATCAGGTGCGTGGTTGTCATAAGTTCTGCAATGGCCGAGCTCATCGTGGACTCCTAATCGACCGGCGTCTACGACGCTGCGATGGATGCCCGTCCTGCCCTCTGAAGACAGACTCTTCGCGGAATGCGAATCTCATTTCTATAACAAGACAGGTCTGTCTGTCTACATAACTGACCTAAGAGTATGTTGTGGGTTGTTATGACAACTCCCGATGTCGCAACGCCCCCCGCCTCCGCTCGTGAACGTATCTTGGCCGCGGCATATGACCTGTTCAGCAGGCGTGGGATCCGGGCCGTCGGCACCGAAGAGGTCATCGAGCGAGCCGGTGTCGCCCGGGCCACGCTGTACCGGCATTTCGCCACCAAGAACGACCTGGTGCTGGCCGTGCTGCAGCGGCGCGAGGAGCTGTGGACGCACGGCCTGATCGAGGAACAGTCACGGCAGCGCGGGGAGACGCCCGAGGAGCAGTTGCTGGCCATCTTCGATGTGATGCACGAGTGGATTCAGCTCCGCGACGGCTACGAAGGCTGCTCGTTCATCAACGTGCTGCTCGAGCTCGGGCACGATTCACCGGCGGGGCAGGCCTGCATCGTCCACATCGATCACGTCCGCGACATCGTGCGTCACCGCGCCGTCGCGGCGGGATTGACCGACGTCGAGGACTTCGCCTCGTCCTGGCACATCCTGATGAAGGGCGCCATCATCCTGGCCGCCGTCGGCGACGCGGATGCGGCGTTGCGCGCCCGCAAGATGGCGGCCGGCCTCATCGAGGAACACCGGCCGGTCGCCCCGGAGGACATCGGCGAGGCGGCCAGCTAGGGGTCAGGCGGCGTCGGCCGCGGTGCTCTCGGCCTTGCGGTAGTGCTCGGCCTCGAGTTCGGCGATCGCGCGCGAGGTGCGCTCCCGCAGCAACACCGCGGCGATCAGCCCGCAGACGACGGCGATGACGAGCGCGATCCAGGAAAACCGCTCCAGCCAGCGCTCCGCGGCCATCCCGGCGAAATAGACCAGCGCGGTGGTGCCGCCGGCCCAGCAGATGGCGCCCGAGACGTTGGCCGCCAGGAACCGGGGGTAGTGCATCTTCAGGGCTCCGGCCAGCGGGCCGGCGAAGATGCGCAGCAGCGCGATGAAGCGGCCGAAGAACACCGCCCGAACTCCCCAGCGGTTGAACAACTTCTCGGCCAACGCGACGTGTCCGGGACCGAAATGTTTGGGGAACCGGCGGCCGAGCCGGTCGAACAGCGGCATGCCGAACCGGCGCCCGATCGTGTAACCGATCGAGTCGCCCACCACCGCGCCGATCACCGCGGCGGCGCCGACGCCGACGGGATTGACCGGCAGGTCGTCGTGTGAGGACATCAGCGCCGCGCTGACCAGGATGATCTCGCCGGGAAGGGGAATGCCCAGGCTCTCCAGCCCGACCACGCCGCCGACCACCAGGTAGACCGCGAGCGGCGGGATCGCGTGCAGCAACGCCTCGACATTCATGGGTCCAGGATGCCTGACCGTCGGGCGGTGCGCGCCCTAAACCCTGCGGTTGACGCGGCTGGGCGTGCCGAGGCTCTCCAACTGTGGGCGTTTGGGTTCGCGCCCGTCGGCCGACGACATGCCGCGCAGCCGTCGCCAGATCCACGGGAAGAAGCTGTCCTGCGTCCAGCGCAGCTGCTCGTACGCGCCGCTGGCGCGCGAGCGCCGCTGGGCGTCGGGCGTCGCGTGGGCCCAATCATGGTTGCTGCCAGGCAGATTCAGCGCCTCGGCGGCCGCGGCGGCGAACAGCATGTGCCCTTTGGCCGACGCGTGCACGCGGTCGATGGCCCAGGTGTCCAGCTCGCGCATCGACGGCGCGTTGTACAGATCGACGAGCCCGAACCCGTAGCGCTCGGCGGCCGCGGCGATCGCCGCGTTGATGCGGGCCAGGCGCCCGGACACCAGCCGCCCGAGCGGGAGGAACTGCGCGACGTTCGGGAAGGTGGTCGTCACCACCGTCGCGCCCGATCCGGCCAGCGCCGCGTAGACGTGCTCGAGGTCGACCAGGGCGGGCCCGAACGACCGGCCCGGCTGGATGACGTCGTTCATGCCGACGCACACGGTGATCAGGTCGGGTTCCATCGCCAGCGCCCGCGGCACCTGCTCGTGCAGGACGTCGGCGATGCGTTTGCCGCGGATCGCGAGGTTGGCGTAGTGCAGGCCCGGATGCAGCGAATCGATCATGGCGGCGAGCCGGTCGGCGAATCCGAGGAGGCCGACGACGTCGTCGCCGTCCCACAAGCCCTCGGTCTGGCTGTCCCCGATGGCGACGTAACGGCGATATCCGGAGGGAAAAGCCCCGCGCACGAAGCCGAGAATAATAGCGATCGCGATGCCGGGGCGGGAGGCGTGCCCCGCCACGCGCCTGCCCGGCCCTACGGCGCGTGGACTAGCCTCGATGAACGTGGCTATGCCGTTGAAGGGCAATGCAATTCGGTTCGGGCGCCGGGGAACGGTGGCGGCCGGTGTTTTCGTCGCCGTCACGGTGTTCGTGGTGGGGCTGCTGTGGGCGAAGTGGCTGCCCTACGCGGCGAAGGCCACCGCGGCGCATCGAACCCACCACTGGTCCGCGTCGAGCATTCTGACCGTCGGCGGCGTGCGCGCGGGCGACGGCCCGTCCTGGCACGCGGCGGCGACCTTCTTCCACGCCTACCTGTGGTCGATCTGGCCGGCGCTGGTCGCGGCGCTCCTGATCAGCGCCTCGGTGCAGGCGCTGCTCCCGCCGTCGTGGCTGCCGCGCGCGTTGAACCGCCGCCGGCCGCTCTTCAGCGCGGTGGCCGGTGGGGCCGCCGGCATGCCCTCGATGATGTGCACCTGCTGCGCTGCCCCGGTCGCCGTCACCTTGCGGCGCAACGGCATCACCCCCGCGGCGGCCATCGCGTATTGGTTGGGGAATCCATTGCTCAACCCGGCGGTGCTCGTCTTCCTGCTCTTCGTCGCCCCCTGGCAGTGGAGCCTGACCAGGCTGATCGTCGGGCTCGCGGCGGTGCTCGGCATCGCGGCCGTGGTGGGCGTGATCTCCCGTGCCCCCGGGGGCGAGCCGGAGCCGCTTGCCCGCGACGGCGAGGCCACCGCACGGCCGCGCGGGTTCGTGCGGGCGCTGCTGTGGTTGGGCGTGTTCCTGCTGCCCGAGTACGCGGTCCTGGTGCTCCTGCTCGGGGCTTTCCGCGGTGTCCTGCTGACGCTGGGGCAACCCGCGCACCGGGGCGTGCTGGCTGGCCTGCTGATCGTGGCGGTCGTCGCGATCGCCGGCACGCTGATGGTCATCCCGACGGCCGGGGAGATCCCGATCCTGCTGGGGCTGTCCCTGCTAGGCGCGTCGTCCGGGACGATCGGCGCGCTGCTGATCACGTTGCCGGCGGTGAGCGTTCCGGGCGCCGCGATGGTCGCCCGCACGTTCGGCTGGAAGGCCGTCGCGACCGCGACCGGCGGGGTGATCGCGGCGGGACTGGCCGGCGCGGCCGTGCTCAGTTTGCTGTGAGCCACCACCCGCGCGGGTAGCTTCACTGTCATGGCGAAAAAGCGGGCCGCGGCGGACGCCGAAGCGCCGGCCGCCGATTCGCTTGCGCCGCAGTATCCGATCGAGTCGGTCGACAACGCGCTCAAGCTGCTGCTGTTGTTGGGCGAACAACCCCAGATCCGGTTGAGCGAGGCCACCCGCTACCTGGGCGTGGCGTCGTCCACCGCGCACCGCTTGCTGGCGATGCTGGCCTACCGGGGGTTCGTCCGCCAGGACCCGGTGTCGAAGGCCTACCTGCCCGGCCCGTCGCTGACCGGTGTGGCCGTCGCGATCTTCGGTCGCATCGACATCCAGCGGTCGGCCACGCCGATCATGCGCGGCCTCGCCGAGCAACTGCGCGAAACGATTCACGTCGGGATGCTGGACGGCGCCAGCGTCCGCTTCGTCGCGGCGGTCGAAGGCCCCGCCGCGGTCCGGGTGGCCTCCCGGCTGGGCCGCAGCATGCCCGCGCACTGCACCTCGACCGGCAAGGTCATGCTGGCGCAGCTGACCGAGCCCGAGCTGCGTCAGCTGCTGCCGCACGAGCGGTTGGACCGCATCACGGCATCCTCGATCGGCAGCCGCACCGAGCTGGAGGCCGAGCTTGCCGCGACCCGCGAACGCGGGTACGCGATCAACCGCGAGGAAAGCGAGGAGGGCGTCGCATCGATCGCGGTGCCCATCCCGACGCGGGCCCCCGGCCTGCGGCTCGCGCTCAACGCCGCCGCACCGCAAAACCGGCTGGACGCTTCCCGGCATGCCGCCGTGGCCGCCGCACTTGTCAAGGCGGCCAAGGAGATTGGCGATCAGCTCGGGTGAGGCGTCCGGAGCGCGGGCCGCAGGAAGACGTCGTTGAGCGTCACGGTGCGCAGCCCGCGTGACCGGATGATGTCCACGAGCTGGCCGTAGACGCGGGTGACCGACGCGTGGTTGAGATGGCCGATCACGATGTTCTGTGCCACGAACGACTGGTAGGCCATCCTGACGATCTGGTCCTCGGAAACCGGTGCGGAGTCCCGTAAGTCGCCGGACCACAACGTGGTCATCTGGTAGCCCAGGTCCGCGGCCACCGCGGCGACCGCGGCATTGTGATGGCCGTACGGGGGCCGAAAGTAGGGGACCGCGTCGACGCCGTACGTGTTGCGCAGGAACGCATCCGTGCGCGTCAGCTCCTCGGCGATCTGGCCCTTGGACAGTCTGGTCAGGTCGGCATGGGTCCAGGTGTGGTTGCCCAGCTGGATCTGCCCAGAGTCGACCAGCGGTCGAAGCAGGCCGGCGTTGTCCGTCCAGGAGCGGTAGCAGCCGGTGACGAAGTAGGTCAGGCGCACACCGGTGTCCTTGGCGAATTGTGTGTAGAGCCGCACCACTTCGGTGTTGGCGCCGTCGTCGACCGTCCACGCCAAGAGATCGCCATTACCCGGAAGTTTGTTCAGCACACCGCCACCGGGCAGCGCGACACGTGAGCGCGGGTCCGGCGGCGGCGCCAGCGGCCGGGGCGCGTCCGCGAGCGCCGTCGCCCCGTTGGGCCGCAACGGGATTCCGCTGACGGCCAGCGTCGCGGCCACCGCGACCAGGAGCCGGCGCCGGTCCAGTTCGGTCACGCGAGCACTCCTGGCAAAACGACATTCGGGCAGCTGCCAGGGTAGGGGTGTCGCCGTCGCGAAACCCGGCACATCAGCGGGGTGTTCGCGGAGTCGATATGAAGCTGTGACGCCCGCTCAGCCGGCCGGCAACCGCGCCACTTCGTGACGCCAGGCGGCCTCCGCGGTGAACGCCGGCCCCAGGTCGGGCAGGTCGTCCCAGTCGGCGTCGTCGATGTCGCGCAGGGTCCCGCCGGCGGCCCGCACCCGCAACGACATTCGGGCCAGCGCGTCGAGGCTGATCGCCTGCAGCACCGTCTGCTGCACGGTGGCGGCCGCGCTGGTGATCCCGTGCCCGCGGCAGATCACCACCGGCCGGCCGCGCATGGCGGCCACCATCTCGCGGCCGAGCTCCGCCGTGCGGATCAGCACGGCGCGCTCGTAGACGGGCACGCCGCCGCGCGCCAGCCACGCACCGGGAATATCGAAGGCGCCGTAGATCGGCCGGATCGCGATGCCGGCCAGGTCGGCGGCGACCACGGCCGGCGGGTGCAGGTGCGCTACGGCCCGGTGCCGCGGATCGGCCCGCAGGGTCTCGACGTGGATGGGCAGTTCGTTGGGCACGCGGTACCCGTCGAGTTCACCGTCGGCGCCGGCGTCGCCGTCGAAGGTGACGAGCCGGATGTCGGCGGGCCGGGTGAACGCCACCCCGGCGTCGGTGTCGCTGCGGCAACGGATGAGCAGGTGCCCGTCGTCCACCCGCAGGCTCAGGTGGCCCAGGATGCCGTCGACCAGGCCGCGGGCGGCCGCGACCCGGCAGGCCTGGGCCACCAGCGCGCGTTGCTCGTCGAGCGACGTCATTGCGGGGTGCCCAGCCCGAATCCGCCGTCGGGACGGACGCTTTCGCCGGTGATCCCGCGGGCACGGTCGGAGGCCAGGAACACGAAACTCCACGCGTGGTCCTCCCCGGACAGGGCGACGTGCAGCGGCGTGCGCGCGGCCACCTCCTGCGCCCGGCCGGGCTTGTCGTCCAGGCGGACGCCGTCGAGCCCCAGGCTGGCCAGGCCGCGCAGGTCGGTGCCCAGCGTGCCGCCCGGCGCCACGCCGTTGACGCGGATCCGCGGCGCCAGCTCGTGCGCCAGGGCCGCCACCAGGCCGCGGACCGCGAACTTCGACGACACGTACAGCGCGCCGCCGCGTCCGGGATAGAACGACGACGCGGACTCCGTCAGCACGATCGAGGGCCCCGTTCCTGCCCGCAGCCGGGGGAGTGCGGCCTTGACGGACTGCAGGTGGCTCAGCACGTTGGTGCGAAAGATCTCGTCGAACGCGCCGGGAAGCGCGTCGGCTTCGATGTCGCCGATGCCCTTGTAGAAGTCGAAGATTCCGACGCAGTTGACCAGCGTGTCCACCCCGCCGAAGGCGTCCACCGCGGCGTCGACCGCGCGTTCGTTGGCGTCGCGGGTGATCGCGTCGCCCTGGATGACGGGGACGCCGGGCAGCTGCCGGCGCAGGGCCTCGCATTTGTCGTTATCCCGTTCCAGCACGGCGACTTTCGCGCCCTCGGCGCCGAAAGCGTCCACCACCGCCCGGCCGATCCCCGAACCACCGCCGACGACCAGTGCGCGCTTACCCTCAAGCCAGCCGGTCATCGCCCTCCTCGGCGTCGTCGGGCAGCAGCGGCGCCCCGCACCTGCCGACCATGGTCGTCAGTGTGCGAGCGTTCTGCCATGTCAGCGCCTCCAGTTCCAGCGCGTCGAGGCTGATCGACCGCCCGGTTTTGGGTGCGCTGATCAGCAGGCGAGACCCGTTTCGGGTGTCCACCCGCCGCACCTCGACTTCGGCGAATTCGTTTGCCACCACGATGGATTCATTCATAGGAACACCGCCAAGTTTTGCATCCGCAGCACCGACTCGTCGGCGATGATATTGCGACGGGCCAGCTTCAGCGTCTTTTCGGGGCCGTCGCACCAGCGCAGCACGTCCTCGCGGCCGCACGACAGCAGCGCGCTTTCGTTCACGTCGCCCCGGCTGCGGAACAGCAGTTCGGCCGATTCGACGAACAACTGTGCCGGGTCGTCGCTTTCGAAGGTGCGCACGTTGGCGATGAAGTGCCGCAGCCGTGACGGCGGGTCCTCGGCCCAGGCGTGCTCGGTGCCCATCCGCGCGACTCGCTGGCTCAGCGAATACTTGTCCTCGTCGAAGTGCGCCATCTGCGGTGAGGTGTCGAACCCCGCGCCGCGGGCGGTCGTGACCCGCACCGGCATCACGTAGCGGACGTCGTCGGTCATCGTCTCGAGCCACGCCTCGTACTGCTGGGCGTCCAGCAGGTAGGCCTCGTCCACCAGGAACTGATGCGCCTGGAGGTGCCGAACATCGTTGAATGGCAACGCCTTCCTCACGCGCCGGCCCCCTTAAGGTAATCGGCCCACAGGTTCAGCAGCGCGCGCTGGTTGTGCTCGTTGTAGCCGACCTGCGCGCGTCCCGGCCCGTGGAACGACTCGGCCGTCAGCGGTTCGACGACCGGTCTGCCGTCGGACAACAGGCCCATTCGGCTGTTCAGCAGCAGCCGGCGGGCCATCGCACCGCCGGCGGTGGTGGTTAGCGACACCCAGTTCTCCACGTCGTCCTGCTCGAACATGCCGGTCGACCCGAAGCACATCAGATACGCCTTGTACGAATCCCGCTTGTACTGCGGGGGAGCGGCCGAGTCCACCGCGAACCACGAGCACACCTCGGTTTCGTTTTCGCTGATCGGCTGCCACAGCCGAATCGAGATGAACGGCAACGTCTCATCGTCGTGGCCGTCGCGGACCTTGGGCCAGTTGTGCACGAAACTCAGGTTCGGAAAGCAGGTGGCGGCCGAGATCATGAAGCCGTCCTCGCCGACCATTCGCTGCTGTTGCGGCGTCCACACCTGTTTGATCCTCGCGATCATGTCGTCGGGGTAGCCGACGTAGCGCATCCGCTCGTCGAAGCCGCCCGGCGGAAGCTTGTAGGTGGTGCCGCCGCCGCGGTGCGCCCAGTAGGTGGCGCCGTCCTTGCGCTTCTGCGCTTTCGGCTCGCGGAACAGGCCGATGTCGACGATCGACGCGTGGGTGTGCGGCGTGTGGTACATGTCGCCGGCGAAGTTCTCGGCGCCGATCTTCCAGTTGGCGTTGATCCGCCAGCGCTGCGGGCCGCGGACTTCCAGGCCGCTGGTGCTCTGCTTGGTGTAGAAGTCCAGGTAGAACGCGAAGTCGCCGAGGAAGTCTTCCAGCGGTTCGGCGCCGGCGTCCAGGCTGATGAACAGTAGGCCGTTGTAGCTCGCGAATTTCGGTGCGGGCAGCAGGGTTTGGGTGCTCCGGGCGAACCCGTCCTCGCCCCCGTAGGCCTCCCGGTGGAACGGCAGGCCGGTGAGTCGGCCGTCGTTGCGGTAGGTCCAGCCGTGATAGGGGCAGCGGAAGTTGGATGCGTTTCCCATCTCCGCGCGGCACACCTGCATGCCGCGGTGCAGGCACATATTGAAAAATGCGCGCACCTCGCCGGTCGAGTCGCGGGTGATGATGAAGGAGTCGTCGAGCACCCGGCGCACCACATAGTCGCCGTCCTGCGGAATCTCCGACTCGTGCCCCACGAAGATCCACGACCGGCCGAACAGCCGCCGCTTCTCCAGCGCGAAGACTTCGGGGTCGTTGTAGATGTGGGCCGGGATCATGCCGTGGCGCACGTGGCTGAAAACGCCGTCGGCGAGGGCGTCGCAGGCGCCGCTGTCGACCGTCACGGTAACTCCCGGTTGTCTGCTGAGCAGAGATGCATTCCGCTAAGTAGAATCCCGCATGCACCCGCCGCGGTCAATCGGCGCTCGACCGGCGGGCAGGCATTCACCAGCATGCTTTCTGGTAACTCACAGGTTGCTGACAATCACTGGGCCGCAACGCCGGGCTACGGTGGGTCACGTCGGCTCCGCTGCTCATGTGAGCGTGCGGTAAATCAGCGGTAAATGGTTTGATTTTGCGTGCGCTGATGCATGTTGGCGACGCATCTGAGGAAGGGCTGGTGGGATGGCTGCTCGGGATGGTCGGCTGCAGAAACTCGGATCGCGAGTGGTGTCCGCCATCGGGCGGCAAGAGTGGCTGGATCGGCCGAGCTATCGGTTCGAGCACGTGTTGAGCTTCGCCTTCAACGGCCTGGGCGGCGCCCGCAACGCCGTCGCCAACGCTCTGCACGGCGTGTGGCTGGGCCACCCGGTCCACCCGCCGCTGGCGTCGCTGACGAGCGGCGCGCTCGGCACCACCGTCGCGCTGGACGCGCTCAGCTTGCTGCCGGGCCGGCCCGCCACCGAGGTGCGCGACGCGTCGAAGTTCGCCTCCCGCGCCCTCGGGGTGGGCATCCTCGCCAGCATCGGGTCCGCCGTCACCGGCGTCACCGATTGGCAGCACACCCACGAATCGGACCGCCGGGTCGGGGTGGTGCACGGCCTGGTCAACCTGGTCGCCACGGCGCTGTACGCGCAGTCCTGGTGGGATCGCCGCCGAGGCCGGCACGGCCGCGGCATCGCCCTCACGGCGACGGGTTACGGCATCACGGTCGCGGGCAGTTACCTCGGCGGCGCGCTGGTGTTCGAGTCCGGCATCGGCATCGACCAGTCGGGCGCGCGGCTGCGCAGCACGGAATGGACGCCGGTGCTCCCCGCGAGCTCGCTGAACGGCAAGCCGGTGCGCGTCGAGGTCGACGGGGTGGGCCTGGTGGTGTGCCGGACCAAGCCGGGCGAGGTCGCGGCGTTCGGGGAGTGGTGCCCGCACCTGGCCGCCCCGATGGCCGACGGCTGGATGGACCGCGGCCGGCTCGTATGCCCTTGGCACGGTTCATGGTTCGCCGCCGAGTCGGGGGATGTGCTGCGCGGCCCGGCGGCCGCGCCGCTGCCGTGTTACCAGGCGAGGTTGGTCGACGGAATGGTCGAGGTACGTGCCGAGGAGGTAGCCAAGTGAACGCGTACGACGTGTTGAGAGAACACCACATCGTGATCAAGGGCCTGGGCCGCAAGGTGAGCGAGGCGCCGGTGAACAGCGAAGAGCGGCATGCCCTTTTCGACGACATGCTGATCGAACTCGACATCCACTTCCGCATCGAGGACGACCTGTACTACCCGGCGCTCAAAGACGCCACCAAGCTGATCGCCGTCGCGCACGCGGAGCACCGCCAGGTGATCGACCAGCTTTCGGTGCTGCTCAAGACGCCGCAGAGCGCGCCCGGTTACGAGGACGAGTGGAACTCCTTCAAGACGGTGCTCGAAGCCCACGCCGACGAGGAGGAGCGCGACATGATCCCGGCTCCGCCCGAGGTGAAGATCACCGACGCGGAGCTCGAGGAACTCGGCAACCAGATGGCCGCCAAAATGGAGCAATACCGCGGGTCGGCCCTGTACAGGATGCGCACCAAGGGTCGGGCCGCGCTGGTGCGCTCGCTGTAACTCGGGGCCCCACCCTGCGGGGTTCGGCGGGCCATCGAGAGTAGCGTCACGGCTCATGAACCCCGAGTGCGTCGCGTCTCAGGGTGACATCACGGCCGAGATCGCCGCCATCGCAGCCGAATACCGCGGGCCGGAGCCCCAGCCCCGGCTGGACTACCCGCCCTACCGCGGCACCGTCCTGCGCCATCCCCAACGACCCCTGGTGCCGGTGGATCCCGAGGGGGTCGAACACTGGGCGCCCTGCTTCGGCGACCAGGACGTCGACCCGCTCGACGCCGACCTGACGGCGGGCCACCCGGGCGAGCCCCTCGGCGAACGCGTGATCGTGGCCGGCCGGGTGCTCGACGGATCCGGCAATCCGGTGGCCGGCCAGCTGGTCGAGATCTGGCAAGCCAACGCCGGCGGCCGTTACCGCCACCAGCGCGACCAGCACCCGGCCCCGCTCGACCCCAACTTCACCGGCGCCGGCAGGTGCCTGACCGGGCCGGACGGCTCCTACCGCTTCCTGACCATCAAGCCGGGCCCGTACCCGTGGCGCAATCACCACAACGCGTGGCGCCCGGCGCACATCCACTTCTCCCTGTTCGGGACCGCTTTCACGCAGCGCCTGGTCACCCAGATGTACTTCCCGGGAGACCCGATGTTCGACCTCGATCCCATCTTTCAGTCGGTCCTCGACCCCGCCGCGCGGCGACGGCTGATCGCGCGCTACGACCACGACCTCACCGAGCCGGAGTACGCGACCGGCTACCGGTGGGACGTCGTGCTGGCCGGCGCCGCCCGTACCCCGACCGAGGGCGATGATGACTGAATTCCCTTGCACCCCAGGGCAAACGGTCGGCCCGTTCCTGGACCTCGGGCTGCCGTTTCCGGGGGACAGCGCGCTGGTCGGCGACGGACACCCGCAGGCGGTACGGCTGCACGGCACGGTCTACGACGGTGCCGGCGCCGGCGTCGGCGACGCCCTGGTCGAGCTGTGGCAGGCCGACGGCGCCGGCCGCATCCCGCGGCAGGCCGGATCGCTGCGCCGCGACACTTCGTCGTTCACCGGGTGGGGCCGCTGCGCGACCGATGCCGACGGTCGTTACGCATTCACCACCGTGGTGCCGGGTTCGAGCGCCGGAGCGCCGCCGTTCTTCGCCCTGACCGTATTCGCGCGGGGTCTGCTGGACCGGCTGTTCACCCGCGCCTACCTGCCCGACGGCGACCCGGGTGCCGACGCCCTGCTGGGCGGCCTCGACCCCGAACGGCGCGCCACCCTGCTCTGCGAACACGAAAGCAATTGCCGGGCATACCGTTTCGACATCCGCCTGCAGGGCGCGCGGGAGACGGTATTCCTGGCATACCGGGGCGGCGGGCGATGACCAACCTGTTGTGGCCCGGGGATCACCGTGCCGGAGAGCACATGACGGACCGGGCGCTCCTGCAGTCGATGGTCGCGGTGGAGTCCGCCTGGCTGGACGCCCTCGTCGCAGAAAAATTGGCCCCACCCGCGTGCGCCGGGGCGGACCTGCCAATGCTGTTGACCGCCAACGATTGTGAATCCCTGGCAGTGGCCGCCGAGGACGGCGGCAACCCGGTCATCGGCCTCGTCGAGCTGCTGCGCCAACGCGCCGCGCCGGAAGTCGCACCGTGGATCCATCGGGGCCTCACCAGCCAGGACGTCCTGGACACCGCTGTGATGCTCGGCGTGCGCGAGGTCGTGGGCGAGCTCGCCGCACAACTCAGGGGCCAGGTCTCGACGCTGACCGAACTCGCCGCCCTGCACCGGAGCACTCCCATGGTGGCGCGCACGCTTGGCCAGCACGCCGCGCCGACCACCTTCGGCGCGAAGGCGGCCGGCTGGTTGAACGGCGTCGTGGACGCCTTCCAGGGGTTGTCCGAGTTGGTTGTGCCCGCCCAGATCGGCGGTGCCGCCGGAACATTGGCCGCCACCACCGAGCTGGCCGCGCTGCTCGCCGGCGGGGCCGACCCCGCCGGGGTTTCCGCCGGCCTGGCGCACAGCGCGGCGACGGCACTGGGTTTGGCGGTCCGAATGCCTTGGCACACGACGCGCACACCGGTCACCGCGGCGGCCGACGCGTTCGTCGGCTGCACCGACTCGTGGGGCCGGATCGCCGCGGACGTCGTCACCCTGACCCGGCCGGAGATCGGGGAACTCGGCGAGCCGGGCGGCGGCAAGCGCGGGGGTTCGTCGTCGATGCCGCACAAACGAAACCCGGTGTTGTCCATCCTCATTCGCCGGACCGCGCTGTCCGGCCCCCAGCTGGCGGCGACCCTGCACGCCGCCGCGGCGCTGGCCAACGACGAGCGGCCCGACGGCGCCTGGCACGCGGAGTGGGACACCCTGCGGATCCTGGCCCGGCGCACCATGGTCGCCGGATCCCAATGCCGTGAATTGCTGGCCGGGCTGACGGTGCACGCCGACCGCATGTACGAAAACCTGGACGCGGCAGACGTTTTGGGGGAGCAGGACGCGATCGCCGAGCTGGCGGGGAAGCCCGCGTCGCCGACCTACTTCGGTGCGGTGGACCGGCTGATCGACGAGAGCCTGGACCGGGCGCGGCGGGTGATCGGTCAGCGCTGATAGATGCTGGCCAGCCAGATGTGCAGCAGCGTGTCGACGGCGCGGTCCTCGGGCATCGCCTCGTCCTCCCCGGTGAACGTCGCGGCCATCACCCGCTCGCTGAGCATGTTGAGCGCGACCGACAGCTGCTCGGCCGGGACGGTGTCGGGGGCCGCGCCCCGCCCGCGCTCGGCCTTGATTGCCGTCGTGGTCAGCGAGATCCACCGCTGCATCAGCGTGGACCACAACTGCCGCACCTCGGGGTTGGTCGCCTTCGCCGCGGCGCCGGCCACGGCGACCGCCGGGTGCGAGCCCGATACCTCGAAGAACGCCTCGATGCGGGCCCGCCACAGGTCCGCGGGGTCGCCGGTCGAGATGCCGCCGAGCGTGCTGAGGGCCGCGTGCGCCTTGCCGTTCATCTGGTCGAGCAGCGACAGCAGCACCGCGTTCTTCGATCGGAAATAGAAGTAGAAGGTGGGACGCGAAATTCCGGCGCCTTTTGCTAGGTCGTCCACCGAAAAGTCGGCCAACGGCCGTTCCTGCAGCAGCCGCTCGGCCGTGGCCAGGATCGCTTGCTCGCGGTCGTCACCGGAGTGCGGTGACGACCGGCGGCCGCGCGAGGCGTGCAGGTACTTGGTTCGTGTCGGCAGGTCGGACACGCCCGTTACTGTTGGGCACGCCGATATACGCGAACGAAACGGTTGATTACGCGCAGCAATAATGTCGATTAAGTTCGGCGCTTTGTTCGCGGGTGCCGACGCATTTGCTGGCCGCGCGGTGCGCCCGGTGGCCCGAGGCCTTCGTGCTTATGCGCCGTAGAGGGCGTCGAGGCGGTCGTGGAATTTATCGATGACGACCTTGCGGCGCAGTTTCATGCTGGGCGTCAGATCGCCGGACTCGACGGTGAACTCGCGGTCGGCGATGGTGAACCTCTTGATCTGTTCCCATCGGTTCAGTTCGGTGTTCAGGGCGTCGATGTAGCCGGCGATCAGCTGCCGGGTCTTGTCGTCGCGCGCGATGTCGGCGAAGGACTTACCCGCCAAGCCGTTCTTACCGGCCCACTCGGTGATCGCCTCGCCGTCGAGGCTGACCAGAGCGACGCAGTACGGCTTGCCCTCCCCGTAGACGACGATCTCGCTGACGTACGGGCAGCAGCCTTTGAAGCGCGCGTCGATCGCCGACGGCGCCACGTACTTGCCCTGCGAGGTCTTGAACATGTCCTTCTTGCGGTCGGTGATGCGCAGGAACCCGTCGGGGTCCACCTCGCCGATGTCGCCGGTGTGGAACCACCCGTCGGTGTCGAGCGCCTCGGCGGTGGCGTCGGGCAGGTCGTGGTAGGCCGTCATCAGCCCCGGCCCTTTGAGCAGGATCTCGCCGTCGTCGGCGATCTTCACGTCGGTGGCCGGGAAGGGCCAGCCGACCGTCCCGAACCGATAGGCGCTGGGGCGGTTGATGAATGAGGCGGCCGCGGTCTCGGTCAGCCCGTAACCCTCGAGCACGATGATGCCCACGGCGTCGAACCACTGGGCGACGTCACGGTCCAGCGCGGCCGCGGCGGAGACGAAGAACCGCAGGCGTCCGCCGAACCGCTCGCGGATGGTGCTGAACACCAGCCGGTCGGCCACCCGGTAGGCCAGCGACGATGCCAGCGAGGGCTTTTTCCCGGACTGTCGCGCCTCCGAGACCCTCTTGCCGACCCCTATCGCCCAATCGAAGATCATTTTCCTGAGCCTGCCGCGCTCGGCGGCCATGTCCTGGATGCGGGCGTGCGCCTTCTCGAAGATGCGCGGCGCCGCGCCCATGATGGTCGGCCGCACGGCCGCGAGATTGTCGATGATCCGCTCGACGCGCCCGTCGATGGCGGTGGGGAAGCCGATCTGCAGGGGCAACGCCAGCATCACCTTGCCGAACGCGTGCGACAGCGGCAGCCAGAGGAAATTGAGGTCGTCGGGACCAAGGATGCCCAACGCGTCGATGGCCGCGGCGGTGTACGTCCATGCCCCGTGCGTCAGCCGCACGCCCTTGGGCCGGCCGGTGGTGCCGGAGGTGTAGATCAGGCTGGCCAGGTCGTCGGGGCCGACGGCCGCGATTCGCTCGTTGACGGCCTCGGGCGCGTCCGCGAGCAATTGCTTGCCCAGCAGATCCAGATCGGCGAGGGAGATCACCCAGTCGCCGTCGCCGTTGCCGTCGATGACGACGACCTTGCCCACGTCGGGCAGTTCGGCCCGGTGCGCGATCAGCTTGTCGAGCTGGGTCTGGTTCTCGGCGACCACCACCCGGCTGCCGGAATTGGCCACGATGTAGGCGACATCGGGCGCGTTGGTCGTCGGATACACGGTCGTGGTCGCGGCCCCGGCGCACATGATGGCGAAATCGACGAGGACCCACTCGTAGCGCGTCGCGGAAGCGAGCGCGACCCGGTCCTCGGGCGCGATGCCCAGCGCGATCAGGCCCGCGGCGAGGTTGGTGACGCGTTCACCGACCTGTTGCCAGGTCACGCTCGCCCAGGTGTGGTCCTGTGGATAGCGGAAGGCCTCCGCGTTGGGAGTGGCGGCGACCCGGTTGACGAACATCTGTGCCACCGACGGCGCGCGGTTCTCGATCTTGCGGAAGTCGGGCCTCTCCATTGAGGCCAGGGGTGCATTCATAACGCGAATCCATTGTTGCCGAAACGGATACCGATGACGTGGCGCACCGATATACCGTTCGATCCTGGGGAGCGCGGTAACCACGCGGTAGAGACGAAAGTCACGTGGGGATCGGCAAACGTCCCGGCGAGCGTCAGTCGGCCAGCGCTATCTCGATGGACAAGCACTCCCCGAGGGCGTGCGCCGCGGACCAATCACCGCCGCGAACCGCGCGCTCGAGGTCGTCTACCAGCGGGCTGTGCGCGCCGAGCTCCGCCAACCACGCGGAGACGGTCGCGGGAATTTGATGGGCGGGCACCCGGGCGATGTGTCCATCGTGGAGGCGATCCGTCAGCTGGTAGATCGTGGCAGTGGGCCTGCGTTGCGGCCAATGCTGCCGCCACTTCGCTGTATTCATGTTCCCTCCCCGTTAGCCTTAACGATCCATCCGACCAGTCCCGAGGGGCCGGGCGTAGAGGCGAAGAGCACGACTACCGAAAGGCTTTGGTCTTGCTTGCGGCCTGCCGAAGTCCCAGTCCGACAGGGTCTTTTGTCACTGCGGTCACCTACTTACTTCTCCGGCGATGGCGGTGCGGGTCACGTACCGTACATCGGGATGGTGCATCGCCACGTTACTCGTTTCGGGTTCCCCAATTTACGAAATCGGCGAGATGACCGCTTTAGCAATGGATTCGCAATCGGGATGTGATTCCGGATGGGCGAGCGGGCCGGCGTGAGGGCCGTCAGCGCCGAGGAACTTGCCGCTCTGCCGATGTTTGCCGACATTCGGGCGGAGGATCTCGCCCCCCTGGCGGCCCTGCTCGAACCCCTGCACGCCGTGGCGGGCGAGGTGCTGATGCGGCAGGGCGAACGAGCGGAGTCATTCGCGATCATCGCGTCCGGTCGGGTCGAGGTGCGGCACGCCGGCCCCGCGGGCCGAGTGACAACCACCGAGTTGTCGTCGGCAACGATCGTCGGCGAGATCGCGTTGCTGCGGCACGCGACCAGAACGGCGACGGTGACCGCGCGCGAGGACGTGCGCGGCTACACCGGTTACAGCGCCGCGTTCGACCGCATGCTGGCCATGCCTGCCATTGCCGGCCAGATGCTGCGCACCGCGCGGCAGCGGCTCGCCGCCTACATCACCCCCATCCCGGTATCGACCAGAGACGGGGCCCCGCTGTCGTTGCGCCCCGTCCTACCCGGCGACGCCGAGCGGTTTCAAACCAGCGGTTCCTTCTCCCGGGAGACGCTTTACCGGCGGTACCAGGGCGGGACCCCGACCGAGGCGCGCCTGAGCTATCTGTTCGAGGTCGACTACGTCGACCACTTCGTCTGGGTCGTCACCGACGGCGCCGCGGGGCCGGTGATCGCGGACGCCCGCTTCGTCCGGGACCAGGACGATCCCGCCTCGGCGGAGGTCGCGCTCACCGTCGCGGACGGCTACCAGGGCCGCGGGATCGGCACGCTGCTGCTCGGTGCGCTGGCGGTCGCCGCGCGCGTCGACGGCATCAGGCGGTTTCACGCCCGCGTGCTGGCCGATAATCCGCCCGCGCGCGCGTTGGGGGAGAAGGTGAAGGCGCGCTGGGCGCACGAGGAGCCGGGCGTGGTCACCACGACGGGCGAGATTCCGCGCTTCGCCGACCTGCCGCTGGATCCCAAGGTGTCACAGCAGATCCGCCGGGTCGCCCGCCAGGTGATCCAGGCGTTCGACTAGGCCGGGCATGGACTTTCGCGGCGGCGACCGGGCCGTAAGTCCCTAACCGGCCGGTTTGACCGCCTGCTACCTTGCCCCCATGGCGGGACCGACCAACGACGGCGCTTCCGAACCCCCGGGTGCGGCGCCTTCCAGCGCATCCGGTGGCATCGGGTTGAGCAGCGCAGTCAGGCCGTTCACCAGCACCGGTCGATACCTCGCCCAGTCGTGGCGCGACTACCTCGGGCAAGCGCCCGACGAGCTTCCGATCGCGCGGCCCACCCTCGCCCTGGCGGCGCAGGCGTTCCGCGACGAAGTCGTCCTGGTGGGCCTGAAGGCGCGCCGCCCGGTCAGCCGACCCGACGACTTCGAGCGGATCACGAGCGAGGTGGACGCGGCGCTGAAGTTCTACGGCGACCGGGGCTGGCTGGACCATCCGAAGAAATTTTTCGGTGCGCCTCCGCCGCTTTCGGATGTCGAGGTGCGAAAGGTCAAGAAGGGCAGGCGTTCCTACTACCGGATGTCCTTCGAGAGCGGATACCACCCCCGACCGGGTGAGCCGGGCGCCGAGCGGTGGATGGGCTACACCGCCAACCGCCGCGAGTACGCCCTGTTGCTCCGCCATCCACAACCGCGGCCCTGGCTGGTGTGCGTGCACGGAACCGAAATGGGCCGGGCCGCTTTGGATCTCGCGCTGTTCCGGGCCTGGCGGTTGCACGAGGATCTCGGGCTCAACGTGGTGATGCCGGTGCTGCCGATGCACGGCCCCCGCGCCCGCGACCTGCCGAAGGGCGCGGTGTTTCCCGGGGAGGACATCCTCGACGACGTGCACGCGACGGCGCAGGCGGTGTGGGACATCCGGCGGCTGTTGTCCTGGATACGCCGGCAGGAGCCGGAATCGCAGATCGGGTTGAACGGTCTTTCGCTCGGCGGCTACATCACCGCGCTGGTTGCCAGCCTCGAAACCGGGCTCACCTGCGCGATTCTCGGCGTTCCGGTCGCCGACCTGGTCGGGCTGCTCAACCGGCACGCGGGGCTGCCCCCCGAGGACCCCCGACGCCAGACGATGGAACTGGCCGAGGCGCTGGGGCGGATGACCTCGCCCCTGTCGCTGGCGCCCCTGGTGCCCCTGCCGGGCCGTTTCATCTACGCGGGCGTCGCCGACCAGGTGGTGCACCCGCGCGAGCAGGTGATTCGCCTCTGGGAGCATTGGGCCAAACCGGAAATCGTCTGGTACCGCGGCGGTCACACCGGATTCTTCCGCGCGCGGCCGGTACAGCGGTTCGTCGAGGCGGCATTGCAGCAGTCGGGCCTCTTGACCGGGGCCATGACCGAACGCGACCGCCCCGCCTAGTCGCGGAGGCCGAAATGCAACCCTTGGATCCGTTGGACGCGGCCATGATGACCGCGGAGTGGGTGTCGAGCCCGATGCACGTCGGCGCCGTGCTGATTCTGTCGCCGCCGGATGACGCCGGGCCCGACTACGTCGAGGAACTGCACCGGACGGCGCTCGCCGGGATCGACTCGGTCGATCCCCGGCTGTGCAAGTACCCGCATCGCGGCGTGGACACCGGGGGCATGTGGGTCTGGCGACACATGGATCCCGTTGACGTGAGCCGACATTGCCAGCGCCGCACCGTCACCGAAGACGGGTTCTGGCGGCTGATCGGGGAATTGGACGCGCTGCGCCTGGACTGGAACCGGCCGATGTGGATGTCGTATCTGATCGACGGGCTGGACGGGGGCCGGTTCGCCTTCTACATCAAGGTGCATCACACCGTCACCGACGGGGTGGCGGGCTTCCAGATGATCACCGACGCGCTGAGCACCGATCCGAATCGCCGCTCGATGCCACCGTTTTACGCCGACCATCGGCGTGCGCCCGCACCGCCGGCCCCGGGCGGCGGCCTGGTGTCCCGCCTGGTGGCACCGGTGAAATCGCTGACCGACGCGGCGGCCGCGGGCGCGGGGCTGATCGGGCGGGTGGCCGCCGGCGAGATCACCACCGTGCTGGACTCGCTGGTGGGGCACACCACCGTGCTGCCCCTGGGCGCCCCCTTCACCCGGTTCAACGGCCGCCCGGGCCCCGAGCGCGCGGTCGCCGCGGGCAGCTGGGCACTCGAGCGCATCCACGCGGTGCGCGAGGCGGCCGGGGTGACCGGCAACGATGTGCTCACCGCGATGGCGGCCGGCGTGGTGCGGCGCTGGTTGGGCGATCACGGCGAATTGCCCAATCGGTCCCTGGTGGCGGCCTGCCCCGTCACGGTGCGCGACCGCGACCACGACGTGCCGGATGACCAGCACGGCAACCGCTTTGGATTGTGGATGTGCCCGCTGGGCACCGACCTGGACGATCCGAAGGACCGGCTCGATCTGATCCATCGGTCGATGTCGGAGGGCAAGCGGTGGGTGTCCAAGCGGGGAGCGGCGGCATCGCTGCTGACCAACGCCGGAAGCATCGCCGCGACGGCCATCGGCCCGTTGCTGCCGTTCACACCGAAAATCCGCACCGGGTACAACCTGCCGATCTCGCACGTTCGCGGCCCCTCGGCCCAAATGTATTGGAACGGCGCGCGTATCGAGGCGATGTACCCGGTGTCAACGGTGTACGACGGCCACGCGCTCAACATCACGACGTGCCTGTACGCCGAGCGGGTCGGATTCGGCTACGCCGCGGGCCGCGACGTGGTGCCCGATATCGAGACGCTGATCCCGTGGACCGAGGAATCCCTTGCCGAGCTGGAAAGCGTTGTGGGCGTTGCTAATTGAAGCGCGTTAGCTACGGCGGCGCCCCAGAACGCGTTCCAGGACGGTGTTGGACAGGTCGCCGTCATCGGCGACGCGGGAGAGGCCGCGGCGACGCAGGAATGTGTCCAGGCGGCGGTCGGGGGACCAGTCGGCGTAGATCGGCCCAAGATAGTGCGATTGCAAGAATTCCGAAGCCAGGGCGTCCACGTCAGAGTCGGTCAGCAAGAGATACCCCCATAGCCGTCTCACTCCTTTGGTCAACCGCATCAGTCAAGTTACGGGAGACCGCGCGGTAATTCCGTCACGCGCAGATTGCGGATGCGGCCCAAAGTCATCACGGCAAGCCGGAACAAACGCCCCGCGCGGGGTCCAACGACCCTAGTGGCGACGGCGGCGTCGACCTACGTTCGGGTCAGAGGCGGCCCTCGAACCGCCTCCCCTCAACGACTTTGGAGGTCCGAGGTGCGCGACGCGATCCCACTGGGGCGGATCGCCGGCTTTCCGGTGAACCTGCACTGGAGCGTGCTGGTCATTTTGTGGTTGTTCACCTGGAGCCTGGCCAGCACGCTGCCCTCCAGCGTCGGGGGTTACTCGCCGCTCGCCTACTGGGCGGCCGGCGCGTGCGGTGCGCTGGTGCTGCTGGCGTCGCTGGTGGCGCACGAGCTGGCGCACGCCGTGGTCGCCCGCCGCGCCGGGGTGCCGGTGGGCAGCGTGACGCTGTGGCTGTTCGGCGGCGTGACCACGCTCGGCGGCGAGGCGAAGACGCCGGCGGCGGCGTTGCGCATCGCGATCGCGGGTCCGGTCACCAGCCTCGGGCTGGCGGCCGTCTTCGGCGGCCTGGTTGCCGCCCTGCCGGCCATGGGCGCCAGCCCGATCGCCGTCGGGGTCGCTTCGTGGCTGGCCGGCATCAACCTGCTGCTCGGGCTGTTCAACCTGTTGCCGGGCGCCCCCTTGGACGGTGGCCGGGTGCTGCGGGCCTTCCTGTGGCGCCGGCACGGGGACAGCGTGCGCGCCACCATCGGCGCGGCCCACGCCGGGCGGGTGGTCGCGTTCATCCTGATTGCGTTGGGATTGGCCGAGTTCCTGGTCGGCGGTGTCGTGGGCGGTGTGTGGCTGGCCTTCATCGGCTGGTTCATCTTCGCCGCCAGTCGCGAAGAGGAGACGCGGATTTCGACGCAGCAGATGTTCGCCGGGGTGCGCGTCGCCGACGCCATGACCGCGCGGCCGCACACCGCGCCAGGCTGGATCACCGTCGACGATTTCGTGCAGCGCTATGTGCTCGGCGACCGGCATTCGGCGTACCCGGTCGTCGACCGGAGCGGGTCGGTTACGGGGCTGATCACGTTGCGGCAGTTGCGTGACATGGCGCCCGGGCGGCGCGCCACCGCCACCGTGGGCGAGGTGGCGCAACCCCTGCAGGAGGTGCCGTCCGGCGCGCCGCAGGAGCCACTGACCGCCCTGCTGGAGCGGATGGCCCCCGCCGGCCCCCGCAGCCGTGCGCTGGTGTTCGAGGGCGACCAGGTGGTCGGCATCGTCACGCCCACCGACGTGGCTCGGCTCATCGAGGTGTATCGGCTCGCCCACCCAGAAGACCCGAAACGGGCGTCGGCGCAGAGCATTTGAGCGCATGGCTTTAGGCGGGGGAGGTGCCGGGTGTGATCTTCAGCCGCCTTTCGTTTTTACAAAAATTTATTGTGTAAACTCTTGGCCCATGGCGTGCGTGCGTGGTGCGGCTTTGGCCGAGCGCCCGGCTGGGTGGGCGCCGGGCGGCCGCGGGATTCGCGGGTTGGGCGGCCAAGACGCCCCGGGCCGGTGTAGACACGCCTTGGGTGGCCGCTCGAGCGATGGCCGGCCAAGCAGAAGGAGCGTGAGGGTCCCGTGAAGTTGCCGCCGAGGTCGACCGGCGAATCCGCCAGCCGCCGCCGCGAGGTGCTGCGGATCCTGCGGGCGTCGCCCGATGCCATGAGCATCGCCGCCATCGCCGAGGTGCTGGGCGTGCATCCCAATACCGTCCGCTTCCACCTTGAGAGCCTGGTCGGCCAGGGGCAAGTGGAGCAGGTCGAGCTGGACCGCAAGGGACCGGGCCGTCCACCCCTGATGTTCCGCGCGGTGCGGCAGATGGACCGCGGCGGCACGCGGCACTATCGCCTCCTCGCCGAGATCCTGGCCGTGGCGTTCGCCGGCGAGCGGGACGCCGGCGCCAAGGCCTTGGCCGCTGGCCGCGCCTGGGGCCGAAAGCTGGAATCCAGCCTGGAAGCGGTGCCGCCGAAGGCCGCCAACGCCGCCGACGCCATCGACCAACTGGTGAACATGCTCGACGAACTCGGCTTCGCACCCGAGCGCCGCAAGGCCGATGGCGGGCAGCAGGTCGGGCTGCGGCACTGCCCGTTCCTGGAATTGGCCGAAGACCGGATGGCCGTCGTCTGCCCGGTGCACCTCGGCCTCATGCAGGGCGCCATGGAGGCGTGGGGCGCGCCGGTCTCGGTCGACCGGCTCGACGCGTTCGTCGAACCCGATCTGTGCGTGGCGCACCTGGCGCCGCAGAAAGTGGCCAAATGAGCGCCGGGCCGGCGGTCGCCGTCGCGGTGACGTTCGTGTGGCTCGGCATGGTGCTGGCCATTTCGTTCTTGGAGGCGCCGCTGAAATTCCGGGCGCCCAACGTGACCTTGCAGATCGGGCTCGGCATCGGGCGGCTGGTGTTCCGCGCCCTCAACACCGTCGAGGTCGCCTTCGCCCTGGTTGTGGCGGCGATCGTGGTCGCCGGCCCCTCGCGGGCGGGCGTCGCCGCGGCGATCTTCGTCGCCATCGGCGCGCTGGCGGTGCAGTTGATCGCGGTGCGGCCCCGATTGACACGCCGATCCGACAGCGTGCTCGCCGGGGCGCAGGGGCCGCGCTCGCGGGCCCACTACGTGTACATCGGCTTGGAAGTGGTCAAGGTCATCGCGTTGGTGGTGGCGGGGATACTGCTATTGACGGCCTGATCGCGTCCGCTCAACCGCAAAGGACTCAGCTATGGAATCGATCTCGTTGACCAGCCTCGCGTCCGAAAAGCTGGCCGAAGCCAAGGAATCGCACAGCGGGCGGGCCGCCCACACCATCCACGGTGGCCACACCCACGAACTTCGCCAGACCGTGTTGGCTTTGCTTGGCGGCCATGACCTTTCCGAACACGACAGCCCCGGCGAGGCGACGCTGCAGGTCCTGCAGGGTCATGTCCGCTTGACGGCCGGCGGTGACGCGTGGGAGGGCAGGACCGGTGACTATGTCGCCATCCCGGCGGAGCGGCACGCGCTGCATGCGGTCGAGGATTCGGTGGTCATGCTGACCGTGCTCAAGACCCTTCCCGCGGTTCACTAGCCGGATGCTCGCCACGCGCTGGTCGAGGGAATTCGGGCTGCGGGTCCCGATCGTCAACGCGCCGATGGGTGGGGTCGCCGGCGGCCGGCTGGCCGCGGCGGTCACCGCCGCCGGCGGTCTGGGCATGGTCGGCATGGGCAGCGTCGCGACGAGGGAACTGCTGCAAGCACAGCTGCGGCACGTGCGGGGGACCTTCGGCATCGGCCTGGTCGACTGGGTGATGCGCACCGAGGCGGGCCTGCTAGACGACGCCCTGGCCGCACGGCCGGCGCTGCTGTCGGTCAGCTTCGGGACCGACTGGTCGTGGGTCGCCAAGGCCCACGACGCCGGAATCCCCACGGCGACACAGGTTTACGACGGCATCGGGGCTCGGCAGGCGGCCGACGCCGGCGTCGACATCCTGGTGGCCCGGGGTGCGGAGGGCGGCGGGCATGGCGAGACGAAGCTCGCGACGCTGCCGTTGCTCGACACCGTGCTGGACGCCGTCTCGGTGCCGGTCCTCGCGGGTGGGGGTGTCGCGTCGGCGCGCAGCCTGGCCGCCGTGCTGGCCGCCGGGGCGAGCGGGGCGTGGGTGGGCACCCGCCTGGCCGCGTGCCCGGAGGCGCTCTCCGGCGACGGCAGCCGCCGCGCGCTGATCGCGGCCCGGGCCACCGACACCGCGGTCACCCGGGCGTTCGACGTCGCCCAGGCCCGGCCGTGGCCCGCGCGTTTCCCCTCGCGGGTGCTGACCAACGACTTCGTCGAGCGCTGGACCGGCAAGGAGGACGCGCTCGACCCGCAGGCGTGCGACGAACTCGAGGCCTCGATCGCCGCCGACGATCGCCGGGTGGCCCCGGTCGACGCCGGTCAGGGCGTCGGGATGATTCGCGACGACGCGTCGGTGGCGGAGGTGATCGACGAAATGTGTTCGGGCGCAGAGCGTTTGCTCGCTCGCTGGGGATCCTAGCGCCGCCCGCCACGCTGGCGTGACGTTCGGCGGCCTACGTCACGCTGGCGTGACGCTCGGCGGCCTGGGGGACCTGAGCCCGGCTCAGACCCCGCGCAGATAGCGTTTGGCGATGACGCGCTGGGCCACCGCCACCACCGGCCTGGCGACCTTGCTCCACCAGGTCGCCGGCCGGGAGAACGCCGTCACCTCCGCGAACACCGCGGAGGTGGCGGGGTCGCGCCGGACGACGAAGCGTTCCTCGCCGGACTCCGGATGCCCAGGCAGGGTGCCGTAGGCGAATCCGCGCATGTCGGGTTCGTCGATCACGTACACCACCCGGCACGGCGCGGGCAGAAAACCCATGCGTACCAACACAACCGTGCCGACCTCGGCGACCTCCGAGCTGGCCCGCACCCGCAGGCCCGCGCCGTGCTGCATGCCCCACCGCATGACGGCGTCGGCGGCCTTCTCGAAGCGCTGCTGCCCCGTGCCGATCTGTTTCTCGGTGTGCAGGTGGCCGTACCCCGCGGGCAACGTGCCGGACGCGGTCGCCCCCACCTCGGAGTAGGTCAACGGCAGTTCCTCGAGCGCTCCTAGGTCCACCGGCCCAGCTTGCCACGCCGGGATGCGCGGCGGATTTCCGGCGTACGGTCGTAAAAGTGACCGCACAAAACTCGGAAACCGTTGCATCAAAAAGCCAAGCGTCCGGAACGTTCACACTCGGCGGCGACCTGACCGTCAACCGGCTCGGGTTCGGCGCCATGCGCCTGACCGGCAAGGGCGTCTGGGGCCCGCCGGCTGACCGGGACGAGGCCGTCCGGGTGTTGCGCCGGGCCGTCGAACTCGGGGTGAACTTCATCGACACCGCCGACTCCTACGGCCCCTACATCGCCGAGGAGATCATCCGCGAGGCGCTGCACCCCTACGACGGGTTGGTCATCGCCACCAAGGCGGGCCTGCTGCGCACCGGACCCGACGTCTGGATCCCGCTGGGCAACCCGAGCTATCTGCGCCAGGAATGCGAGATGAGCCTGCGCCGCCTCGGCGTCGAGACCATCGACCTGTTCCAGCTGCACCGCATCGACCGCGACTTCCCGCTGGCCGACCAGGTGGGCGAGCTGGCGGCGCTGAAGAACGAGGGCAAGATCCGCCACATCGGCCTGTCCGAGGTGAACGTCGACCAGCTCACGGAGGCCCAGCGGATAACCGAGATCGTGTCGGTGCAGAACATGTACAACCTGTCGGCCCGGGGCGCCGAACCGCTGGTGGACGCCGCGACCAGCCAGGGCATCGGGTTTATCCCGTGGTTCCCGCTGGCCGCCGGGCCGCTGGCAGCTACCGACGGCCCGCTGCAGCGCATCGCCGCCGATCACCACGCCAGCCCGTCGCAGCTGGCGCTGGCCTGGTTGCTCAAGCGCTCGCCGGTGATGCTGCCGATTCCCGGCACGTCGAAGGTGGCGCACCTGGAGGAGAACGTCGCCGCCGCCCAGATCGAGCTGAGCGACGACGAGTTCGAGGCGCTGTCGACCGCCGGAGGTCAGAACACCGTCTGACCACCCGATACGGTGTCCGGGTGAGCAGCGGACAGGCCAGGCATCCCGGCGGCGGGTTCAACCCGCCCGAACCGACGACCAAGGGCGGCCCCGACTACGGCCGGTTCATCGACGCGGTGCGCAAGCTGCAGGACCACGCCCGCGCCGTGGACGCCCCCGACGAGGTGATCACCGAGGCGGCGAATCAGCTGGAGAAGGTGTCGGCGTTGCTCGCGCCGTACGACGCCGACGAGTGGGCCTCGCCCTCGGGCCGGCGCATGGACCTGCCGATGCGCGGCAACCTTCTGACCGTCCCGATGTCGGCCCGCAAGGGTGACGACGGCCGCGTGCACGGCTGGGCGCGCTTCGCCCGGTTCCATCTGGGACGCAACGGCGCGGTGCACGGCGGCTCGCTCGGCATGCTGTTCGACACCGTGCTCGGCCTGACGGCGGTGCTGCTCACGGGGAGCCGCCGCCAGCGCACCGCGTACCTCAAGATCGATTACCGCAACATCGTGCCCATCGAAAAGGAGTTGCAGTTCGACGCCGGGGTGGACCGCGTGGACGGGCGCAAGATCTTCGTGTCCGGGCGGTTGACCGACGGCGACACCCTGCTCACGGAAGCCGACGCCCTGTTCGTGCGGCTCAAGCCCGGGCAACCCTAGCGCTATGTCGTGCCGAAAATCGTTGCCCCGTAAGGGTTTCGGCGACCTCCGGTTGGACGGCGGCACGGTCGACTGCGTCGGTGCGTCGGCCCTGTCCGCGCGGGTACCCGGGACACTGACCCGGGTGGGGAAAGGGGTTTCGGTGTGACGCTCGCCGGCCTGACAATGGCGGACTTGTTCCGTGCGGTTGACCTGACCGGCGTGTTCGGCAATGCCCTGCTGGGCGGCGTGGTCGCCCGCAAGGAGAGGCTGGACCCCGTTGGCTTCGCGGCCCTCGCCGTGTTGTCGGGCCTGGGTGGCGGGATGATCCGCGACACTCTGCTGCAGCGTGGCACCCCGGTCGCGCTCACCGACTACGCCTATCTGTTGACCGCCCTGGCTGGAGCGGCGTTCGCCTTCGCATTCCGGGTCGAGGGCCGGGTGTGGAACCGGGTATGGCCGGTGGTGGACGCGCTGGCATTGGGATGCTGGGCGGCGACCGGTGCGCATAAGACGCTCGCCGTGGGGCTCGGCTGGTTGGCGGCGTTGCTGCTGGGCACGATCTCTGCGGTCGGCGGGGGAGCGACGCGGGACATCGTGATGCGTCGCGTCCCGGGAATCTTCGGTGGCAACACCCTGTATGCCACCTGCGCCCTCGCCGCGAGCGGCGTCCTGGTGCTCTTCAACTATCGCGACCATCCGACCCCCGGGCTGCTGGTGGGCACACTGACAGGGACGGTGTTGTGCTGGCTCGCGCAGTGGCGTGGCTGGATGTTGCCCGCCGTGGGCGCCTGGTCGCCGGCAACCCGTTTCACCGGGGGTCGGTCCGGCGGGTCGGCGCCCGGGGCGCATCAGACGGAGGAGGGCGTCAACGATGGGGACAGCCATTAACTCGGTGTCAACCCGGGTGCTCGCGGGCCTGCGCGACGCCCGGGACTGGCAGGAGGACTTCTACCGCAACCTGCACCAACACCCGGAACTGTCACACCAGGAGCGCGACACGGCTGCGGCCGTGGCCGAGCGGCTGGGTGGCTTCGGTTACGACGTGCACGAGGGCATCGGCGGCACGGGCGTCGTCGGGATCCTGCGCAACGGTGACGGCCCGACCGTGTTGCTGCGGGCCGACATGGACGCGCTACCGGTCAAGGAATCCACCGGCCTGCCGTACGCCAGCACGGCCACCGCCACCGATGCGGACGGCAACCGGGTGCCGGTGATGCACGCCTGCGGCCACGACGTTCACGTGACCTGCCTGCTCGGAGCGGCCGCATTGCTGGCGGGCGCCCGCGGTCAGTGGAAGGGCGCCGTGATCGCGTTGTTCCAGCCCGCCGAGGAGGTCGGCGACGGCGCACGCGGCATGCTCGACGATGGTCTCGCAGCGCTGGTCGGCCGCGTCGACGTCGCCCTCGCCCAGCACGTCCTGCCTTTCCCGGCCGGTCAGGTCGGCGCGCGGCCCGGGCCCGTCCTGTCTACCGCGGACAGCGTGCGGATTACCGTGTATGGCCGCGGCGGGCACGGCTCGATGCCCCAGGCCACCGTCGATCCGGTGGTGCTCGCCGCCATGATCGTGATCCGGCTGCAGACCGTGGTCTCCCGTGAGGTCGCGCCAACCGATTCCGCCGTGCTGACCATCGGCAGGATCGAGGCGGGAACCAAGAGCAACATCATCGGCGACCGCGCCGTGCTGGAACTCAACCTGCGCACCTACAGCGAGCAGACCCGCACCAGGGTCCTCGACGCGATCCGGCGCATCGTCACCGCCGAATGCCGGGCGTCCGGCTCCCCGATGGATCCCGACTTCGAGCTGTTCGACCACTACCCGGCGACCGTCAACGATCCCGCGGTCGCGGAGCGGGTGCGCGCCGCGTTCGACGATTTCTTCGGCGACCGATCGTCCGAGCTGCCGCTGCAGGCCGCCAGCGAGGACTTCAGCGACATCCCGAGTGCGCTCGGGACGCCCTATTGCTACTGGGGTATCGGCGGCGTCGACCCCGACACCTATCGCAAGGCGGTGAACGCGGGCCGCGTCAGCGAGGACATTCCGGTCAACCATTCCCCGACGTTCGCGCCTGTCATCCAGCCCACCCTCGACACCGGGACTCAAGCCCTGACGGTCGCCGCGCTGGCGTGGCTCGCGCCGCCATAATCGTGGGGCCACAACCGGCGCTCCACCACCAGACACACGCCGGTGCCGATCTTCAAGCTGCTCGTGGCCGCCGCTGCGGCGGTGCGGCACCATCGCCGGACTGAAGAACCGTTCGCCCGGCGCGGAAGCGCTCTGTCGGCGGCCCTGCTTGCGTCCGGAACGCCCCGATAGCATGGTCGTCGACCACCGACCTAGGAGAACCCACGGATGAGCGCCCCGGCAAACCCGTCCCCAGCAGGCCCTATCCGGGTGCCCGCCGGGACCACCGCCGCTGCCGCGGTGCGGGAGGCGGGGCTGCCGGGCCGCGGGGCGCCCGACGCGATCGTGGTGGTGCGCGACGCCGACGGCAAGCTGCGCGACCTGAGTTGGGTGCCCGGGGCCGACGCCGACGTCGTTCCCGTGCCGGCCAACACCGACGAGGGCCGCAGCGTCATCCGTCATTCGGCGGCGCACGTGCTGGCCCAGGCCGTCCAAAATCTGTTCCCGCACGCCAAGTTGGGCATCGGGCCGCCGATCACCGACGGCTTCTACTACGACTTCGATGTGGCCGAGCCGTTCACACCCGAGGATCTGGACAAGCTGGAAAAGCGGATGCGCCAGATCGTCAAAGAGGGGCAGCTCTTCGAGCGCCGGGTCTACGAGTCCAAGGACCAGGCGCGCGCGGAGTTGGCGAACGAGCCCTACAAGCTCGAACTCGTCGACGACAAGTCGGGCGACCCCGACATCATGGAGGTCGGCGGCGACGAGCTCACCGCCTACGACAATCTCAATCCCCGCAGCCGGGAACGGGTCTGGGGGGACCTGTGCCGGGGTCCGCACATCCCGACCACCAAGCACATCCCGGCCTTCAAGCTGACCCGAAGCTCGGCCGCCTACTGGCGCGGCGACCAGAAAAACGCCAGCCTGCAACGCATCTACGGCACGGCGTGGGAGTCGCAGGAGGCGCTGGATCACCACCTCGAGCTGCTCGCCGAGGCGCAGCGCCGCGACCACCGCAAGCTGGGCACCGAGCTGGACCTGTTCAGCTTCCCCGACGAAATCGGTTCCGGGCTGGCGGTTTTCCACCCCAAGGGCGGTGTGGTGCGCAGGGAGCTGGAGGAGTATTCGCGGCGCAAGCACATCGAGGCCGGATACGAATTCGTCAACACCCCGCACATCACCAAGGCGCAGCTGTTCCACACCTCGGGGCACCTGGACTGGTACGCCGACGGGATGTTCCCGCCGATGCACCTCGACGCCGAGTTGAACGACGACGGGACGGTGCGCAAACCCGGGCAGGACTACTACCTCAAGCCGATGAACTGCCCGATGCACACGCTGATCTTCCGGTCGCGGGGGCGCTCGTACCGCGAACTTCCGTTGCGGCTCTTCGAGTTCGGCACCGTGTACCGCTACGAGAAGTCCGGCGTGGTGCACGGGCTGACCCGGGCGCGCGGGTTCACCATGGACGACTCGCACATCTTCTGCACGCGCGAGCAGCTGCACGGGGAGCTGGCGTCGCTGCTGCGATTCGTCCTCGAGCTGCTCGGCGACTACGGCCTGGAGGACTTTTATCTGGAGCTGTCCACCAAGGACCCGGAGAAATTCGTCGGCACCGACGAAATGTGGGAGCAGGCCACCAATTCCCTGGCCGAGGTGGCCGCCGAGTCGGGCCTGGAACTGGTTCCCGACCCCGGCGGCGCGGCGTTCTACGGCCCGAAGATCTCGGTGCAGGCCCGCGATGCGCTGGGCCGCAGCTGGCAGATGTCCACCATCCAGGTGGATTTCAACTTTCCGGAGCGCTTCGAGCTGGAGTACACCGCGCCCGATGGCACCCGCCAGCGGCCCGTGATGATCCACCGCGCCCTGTTCGGGTCGATCGAGCGGTTCTTCGGCATCCTCACCGAGCACTACGCGGGCGCGTTCCCGGCGTGGCTGGCGCCCGTGCAGGTGGTCGGCATCCCCGTCGCCGACGAGCATGTGCCTTATCTGGAAAGCGTTGCCGCGCAACTGAAGTCGCACGGTGTGCGGGTGGAGGTGGACGGCAGCGACGATCGGATGGCCAAGAAGATCGTGCACCACACCGGCCAGAAGGTGCCGTTCATGCTGCTGGCCGGCGACCGAGACGTCCAGGCGAAGGCGGTGAGCTTCCGCTTCGGCGACCGTACCCAGATCAACGGCGTGCCCCGCGACAGCGCCGTCGATGCCATCGTGGCCTGGATCGCCGACCGCGAAAACGCCGTCCCCACAGCCGACCTCGTGAAGGTCACCGGCGGTGAGTGAACGCGAGGAACGCGCCGAGGACACCATCCTCGACACCGGTGTCGGCGAGGACGATCACCTGCAACGGCTGTGGACGCCGTACCGGATGACCTATCTGGCCGAAGCGCCGATGAAGCGCGACTCGTCGGGCAAGACCGAGCAGCCCTTCACCGACATCCCGCAACTGCCCGACGAGGAAGGCCTGGTGGTCGCCCGCGGCGAACTGGTGTACGTCGTCCTCAACCTCTACCCGTACAACCCGGGGCACCTGATGGTGGTGCCGTACCGGCGGGTGTCCGAACTCGAGGACCTCACCGCCGAAGAGAGCGCGGAGTTGATGGCCTTCATCCAGAAGGCGATTCGCGTCATCAAGAACGTGTCAAACCCGCACGGCTTCAACGTCGGCGTGAACCTGGGCACGTCGGCCGGCGGGTCGCTGGCCGAACACCTGCACGTGCACGTCGTGCCGCGCTGGGGCGGCGACGCGAACTTCATCACCATCATCGGCGGCGCGAAGGTGATCCCGCAGCTGCTGCGCGAAACCCGCCGGCTGCTGTCGACCGAGTGGGCCAAGCAGCAATGAGTCGCGCATGAGTAAGGTGCCGTTCCTGTCGCGGGCGGCGTTCGCGCGGCTCACCACCCCGACCGCCAGGGCGTGCCTGCGCATGGGGCTGACGCCGGACGCCGTCACGATCCTGGGCACCGTCGTCGCCGTGGCGGGGGCGCTGACGCTGTTCCCGATGGGCAAGCTGTTCGCCGGCACGCTGGTGGTCTGGTTCTTCGTGCTGTTCGACATGCTCGACGGCGCGATGGCCCGCGAGCGCGGGGGCGGCACCCGGTTCGGCGCCGTGCTCGACGCGACCTGCGACCGCGTCAGCGACGGCGCGGTGTTCTGCGGCCTGCTGTGGTGGATCGCGTTCGGCCTGCACGACAAGCCGCTGGTGGTGGCGACCCTGATCTGCCTCGTCACGTCGCAGGTCATCTCCTACATCAAGGCGCGGGCCGAGGCCAGCGGGCTGCGCGGCGACGGCGGGCTGATCGAACGCCCGGAACGGCTGATCATCGTGCTGGTGGGCGCCGGCGTGTCGGACTTCCCGTTCGTCGCCTGGCCGCCCGCGCTGCCGGTGGCGATGTGGCTGCTGGCGGCGGCCAGCGTCCTCACCTGCCTGCAGCGGCTGCACACGGTGCGAACCTCGCCCGGCGCGACGGAGCGCATGCCGTGATTCCGGGCATGGGTTTGATCTCCGCGCCGCGCCGCCTGGTGTCCGGCGCAGCGACCGACTGGACCTACGCGGCCGGCTGGATGGCCGTCCGGGCGATGCCGGAATTCGCCGCGCGCTCCGCGTTCGAGACCGGCGCCCGCTATGCCGCCCGCGGCGGCGGTCCGCAGCAGCTGCGCAAGAACCTGGCCCGCGTCATCGGCGTCACGCCGGCCGAGGTGCCCGACGAGCTGATGCGGGCCTCGCTGGTCTCCTACGCCCGCTACTGGCGGGAGGCGTTTCGCCTGCCGTCGATGGACCTGCGCGCGCTGGCCGGCGAGCTCGACGCCGCTTTCCGGGGGGCCGACAACCTGGACGCGGCGCTGACCACGGGCCGGGGCGCGATCTGCGCGTTGCCGCACAGCGGTAACTGGGACATGGCCGGCGTGTGGTTCACCCAGACGCGCGGCACCTTCACCACCGTCGCGGAACGGCTCGAACCCGAGTCGTTGTACCGGCGCTTCCTGCGCTACCGCGAGAGTCTCGGGTTCCAGGTGCTGCCGCTGTCGGGGGGCGAGCGGCCGGCCTTCGAGGTGCTGTGCGACCGGCTGCGAGACAACCAATTGGTGTGCCTGATGGCCGATCGCGACCTCACCCGCACCGGTGTGCAGGTCGACTTCTTCGGCGAGGCCACCAGGATGCCGGCCGGGCCGGCGAAGCTGGCGATCGCGACCGGTGCGGCGTTGCTTCCGGTGCATTGCTGGTTCGACGGTGATGGCTGGGGGTTTGAGGTGTTCCCGGCGCTGGATTGCAGCGGCGGGGACGTGGCCGCCATCACCCAGGCGCTGGCCGACCAGTTCGCCAAGAACATCGCCGCCTACCCCGAGGACTGGCACATGCTGCAACCGCAGTGGCTGGCCGACCTGTCTGAAGCCAGACAGGCGCGGCTCAGGGAGATCTGATGCGCATCGGGATGGTGTGCCCCTACTCGTTCGACGTGCCGGGCGGGGTGCAGTCGCACGTGCTGCAGCTGGCCGAGGTGATGCGTCAACGCGGGCACGAGGTGAGCGTGCTCGCGCCGTCGTCGCCGCACGCGGTGCTGCCCGAGTACGTCGTCTCCGCCGGCAAGGCCGTCCCCATTCCCTACAACGGCTCGGTGGCCCGGCTGCGGTTCGGCCCGGCGACCCACCGCAAGGTCAAAAAGTGGCTCGCCGAAGGCGATTTCGAGGTCCTGCACCTGCACGAGCCCAACGCGCCGAGCCTGTCGATGCTGGCCCTGAACATCGCCGCGGGGCCGATCGTGGCGACGTTTCACACCTCGACCACCAAGTCGCTGACCCTGACGGTGTTCCAGGGCATCCTGCGGCCGATGCACGAGAAGATCGTCGGCCGGATCGCGGTGTCCGACTTGGCCCGTCGCTGGCAGATGGAGGCGCTGGGGACCGACGCGGTCGAGATCCCCAACGGGGTGGACGTCGACTCGTTCGCCTCGGCGCCACCTTTGGACGGGTACCCGCGGCCGGGCAAGACCGTGCTGTTCCTGGGCCGCTACGACGAGTCCCGCAAGGGCATGCCCGTCCTGCTCGAGGCGCTGCCCGGGGTCCTCGCGCGCTTCCCGGACATCGAGCTGCTCATCGTCGGCCGCGGCGACGAGGACGAATTGCGCGGCCAGGCAGGCGAATTGGTGAAGCACATCCGGTTTTTGGGGCAGGTCGACGACGCCGGGAAGGCGTCGGCGATGCGTAGCGCGGACGTGTACTGCGCGCCCAACCTCGGCGGCGAGAGTTTCGGCATCGTCCTGGTCGAGGCCATGGCGGCCGGCACCGCGGTGGTGGCCAGCGATCTGGACGCGTTCCGGCGCGTGCTGCGCGACGGCGAGGCGGGCTGCCTGGTGCCGGTGGGCGACGGCGCCGCGCTGGCGGATGCCCTGATCGCGGTGCTAGAAAACGATGTGCAGCGCGAACGCTATGTGGCGGCCGGTTCGGCGGCCGTCCAGCGCTACGACTGGTCGGTGGTGGCCAGCCAGATCATGCGGGTCTACGAGACGGTCGCCGCGTCCGGCGCCAAGGTGCAGGTGGCCAGCTGATGACGTGGCTGGTGGTCGCCGTCGCGGTGCTCGTCGCGGTGCTGGCGATCGTCGGCGCCTGGGCGTATCAGACGGCCAACCGGCTGGACCGGTTGCACGTGCGCTACGACCTGTCGTGGCAGGCGCTCGACGGCGCCCTGGCGCGGCGCGCGGTGGTCGCGCGCGCGGTCGCCATCGACGCCTACGGCGGCGCCTCCGAGGGCCGGCGGCTGGCCGCGCTGGCCGACGCCGCCGAGGCCGCGCCGCGGCAGGCGCGGGAGTCCTGCGAGAACGAGCTGTCGGCCGCGCTGGCGATCGTGGATCCGGCGTCGCTGCCGGCGGGGCTGATCGCCGAGCTGGCCGACGCCGAGGCGCGGGTGGTGTTGGCCCGCCGCTTCCACAACGACGCCGTCCGGGACACGCTGGCGCTGGCCGAGCGGCCGCTGGTGCGCCTCTTCCACCTCGGCGGAACCGCCGCGCTGCCCAGCTATTTCGAGATCGTCGAACGGCCCCACGCGTTGGCGCACGGCGACCACGGGGTGCTCAACCACCGCACCTCGGCGCGCGTCGTGCTGCTCGACGAGACCGGCGCCGTCCTGTTGCTGCGCGGTTCGGATCCGGCCATCGCCCGCGCGGACGCGCCGAGGTGGTGGATCACGGTCGGCGGCGAGGTGGGCAAGGGCGAGCGGTTGGCCGAGGCCGCCGCCCGCGAGTTGGCCGAAGAGACCGGGCTGCGGGTCGCACCGGGCGAGATGGTCGGCCCGGTCTGGCGGCGTGACGAGGTGTTCGAGTTCAACGGCTCCCTGATCGACAGCGAAGAGTTCTACTTCGTCTACCGCACCCGGCGGTTCGAGCCGTCCGGCGCGGGCCGAACCGACTTCGAACGCAGCTACATTCACGGCCACCGCTGGTGTGACGCCTCCGACATCGCCCGGCTGGCCGCGGCCGGCGAGACGGTGTACCCGATGCAGCTGCCCGAACTCCTCGGCGACGCGGCCGCGCTGGCGGCCGGCCGGGCGCCGGGGCCGCTGGTGTCGATCCGCTGACGCGCTAGAAGCCGCTGGCCACACCGCTGGGGGCCAGTGGGGGCACGCCGAGCACCAACGGTCCGGCAATTCCGGACGTGACGCCCTGGCCGAGGGAACCGGCCATGGTCACCGGGCCCGGCAACAGCCCGGGCGCGTAGTAGCCAAGGTCGACGAACGGCTTGACGAACGGTTGCAGCAGGTCCGCCAGCGGGTTGCCGAGGATCGGGATCCATCGGATGGGATCCAGCAGCGGCAATTGCGCGGTCTGCATGAAGTAGAAGGTCATGTTGCCCACGTGTTGCTGGATCGCGCCGGCGACCTGCGCGGCCGACAGGAAGGGCATCGTGTGGTGCAGGTCGAAGAACCCGAACAGGGCGTTGAGGTCCGATGGCAGCCACAACCAGTTCGACGGGAAGTTGGCGATCGCGTCGTATTGCAGCGTGAAGATGGACGTCGCGTAGGACGTGGTGAGCGGGGTGGCGAAGTGGAACGCCCCGAAGCCCGGAATGAAGTGCGTCAGGATGCCGCCCATCGGGTTGTTCGGGTCGGCGAGCAGGACGAAGTTCAGCAGATCCTGACTCGGGCGTAGGGCGGCCGGCAGGGCTTGCAGGTAGCGCATTTCCAGGCTGGCGATCGTCGCGCTCTGCGAATAACCAACGACCACAACGTGATTGCCGGCCGCCGTTTGCGTCAGGATCGCGGAGTTCAGCGTGGCCATGCCCTGGTAGACCGACTTGCCAAAGGTCTCGCTGCCCAGCCCGGTGATCGGCCAAAACTGTTCGGGCGTACGCAAACTCACCAGGGTGTAGTCCGAGTAATTCTGCGCGAGGTACGCCTGCTGGATCGACGTCATGTACTTCAGGTCCGGCGACGGGTTCCCGGTGCCGCCCATGATCAGCGCGATCTTGTCCGTGCCCGTCGACGACTGCATGGCGGCCGCGTTGGTGGCCTCGGTCTGCGCGTACGCGTTCTTCGCGGTGATCAGGGTTTCCACGAACTGGTTGTGGAACAGTTCCGCCTGCGCGCTGAGCGCCTGGTACTGCTGGGCGTGCGCGTCCAGCATCGTCGCCACGCGCACCGACACCGAATCCGTGGCCGGCGGCAGCACTCCGGTCGTCGGGCCGGCCACGGCCGCGTTCGTCGCCTGCAGCGACGAGCCGATCCCTTGCAGCTCGTCGGCGGCCGTCGCCATCGCGTCGGGTTCGGTGATCACGAACGACATCGGCTCTCCGCCTTACCGACTCAACACCGGGCGCGCCGCCAGGCCTTCGCGCGGTCCGGCGATCGAATGGGAGGCTGCGGCCGTCGCTCGCCCGGGAATTCCCGTCGAGGGCAGTTGGGGCGCGGCGGACGGGCCCGCCGAAACGGGGGTGACCGGGGCGCCGGGCGCCACGGCGGCCGGGGCGGCCGGGGTCGCCGACGGCGCCGCGGCGCCGGCCCAGCTGGAGGGCACGGACAGCGGCCCGATCGAACCGGCCCGGCCCGCGCTCGCCGAGACGACGCGGCCGGCGAGCTGGGCGGTGACGGGGCTGGGGGCGCCCATGCCCGGGCTGGCGGTGGACGCCAGGACCGGATCCATGGCCGGGACGGTGCCGGCGCTGCCCAGCAGCGGGTTGGTGCTGGACATCAGCTGGCCCATCACCGTGTTCATCGGCTCCATCGCGAACTGCGCGGGCGTCGAAAGCATCTGCAGCTGCGTCATCGGGTTCATCAGTTGCTGGGTCAGCGACTGGCTCAGCGCCTGGAGCAGTTCCTGGGCGAAGGAGGTGAACTGCGGGGTGGGCAGGCTCGTCAGGGTGAGGGGTGGGCTGGTGAACGGCGTCCAGGTCGCCTCGGCCGCCGTGACGCTGGCGTCGTAGGCGGTCATCGCGGCCACGTCCTGGGCCCACATCTCGGCGTACTGGGCTTCGGTCGCCGCGATCGCCGCGGTGTTCTGCCCCAGGATGTTGGTGGCGATCAGCGACATCAGCAGCGCCCTGTTGGCCGCGATCACCTCCGGCGGCACCGTCGCGGTGAACGCCACCTCGAACGCCGCGGCCGACAACCGGGTCTGGTTGGCCACCAGCTCCGCCTGCCCCGACGTCGCGGTCAGCCACTGCACGTACGGGGCGGCGGCCGAGGCCATCGTCATCGAGGCGGGGCCCTGCCACACGCCACCGGTCAGCGTCGAGACCGTCAACTCGAAGGAACTCGCCGCGGACGCCAACTGCGCGGACAACGCGTCCCACGCCGCCGAAGCCGCCCACATCGTCCCCGAACGAGGCCCCGCATACATCCGCGCCGAATTGATTTCCGGCGGCAACAGCACGTAATCCGGCAACACCCGAGACCTCTTCTCGGCCGACCGCCTCGGCCGGTGTGACCACGGTTGCCCACCCAGAATCCACACCAGCAGCAACGGTCTCGCAAATAGCTGACGCAATTTTTAACACAATGTGACGCTCGTCGCAGGCGCTTGGCACGACTGATGGAAGCGGAGGGAAAACCGGTTTGTTTCCACCACTAGAGTGGAAGCGCGATGGTCGAGGAGAGCGGGAGCTAGTGGAGAGCGGCGGACAGTCCAACCAGGCCAACCAGACGGGGACGGCGCGGGTCAAACGCGGCATGGCCGAGATGCTCAAGGGCGGCGTCATCATGGACGTGGTCACCCCGGAGCAGGCCCGGATCGCCGAGGGCGCCGGCGCCGTCGCGGTGATGGCGCTGGAGCGGGTGCCCGCCGACATTCGCGCCCAGGGCGGCGTGTCGCGGATGAGCGACCCCGACATGATCGAGGGCATCATTTCCGCGGTCACCATCCCGGTGATGGCCAAGGCGCGGATCGGGCATTTCGTCGAGGCGCAGATCCTGCAGAGCCTCGGGGTGGACTACGTCGACGAGTCCGAGGTGCTGACCCCCGCCGACTACACCCACCACATCGACAAGTGGAAGTTCACCGTGCCGTTCGTGTGCGGGGCGACCAACCTGGGCGAGGCCCTGCGACGCATCAGCGAGGGCGCGGCCATGATCCGGTCCAAGGGCGAGGCCGGCACCGGCGACGTCTCCAACGCGACCACCCACATGCGGGCGATCGGCGGCGAGATCTGCCGGCTAACGTCGCTCTCTGAGGACGAATTGTTCGTCGCCGCAAAGGAATTGCGCGCCCCCTACGACCTCGTCGTCGAGGTGGCCCGGGCGGGCAAGCTGCCCGTCACCCTGTTCACCGCGGGCGGCATCGCCACCCCCGCGGACGCGGCGATGATGATGCAACTGGGCGCCGAGGGCGTGTTCGTCGGCTCCGGCATCTTCAAGTCGGGCGACCCCGCGCAGCGCGCCGCCGCGATCGTCAAGGCCACCACGTTCTACGACGACCCCGACGTGCTGGCTAAGGTCTCGCGCGGCCTGGGCGAGGCGATGGTCGGCATCAACGTCGAGCAGATCGCGCAGCCCCATCGCCTGGCCGAGCGTGGCTGGTAAGCCTAGGGCTATTGGTGGCAATCGAAGAGATCCTTGATCTCGAGCAACTCGAGGTCAACATCTACCGCGGTCGGGTGTTCAGCCCGGAGTCGGGATATTTCCAGCGCACGTTCGGCGGCCACGTGGCGGGGCAGTCGCTGGTCTCGGCGGTGCGCACGGTCGACCCGCGTTACCAGGTGCACTCGCTGCACGGCTACTTCCTGCGGCCCGGGGACGCCAACGAGCCGACGGTCTTCATCGTCGAGCGCACCCGCGACGGCGGTTCGTTCGCCACCCGGCGCGTCAACGCGATTCAGCACGGCGAAATCATCTTCAGCATGGGGGCGTCCTTCCAGACCGATCAGGAGGGCATCCACCACCAGGACGTCATGCCCGCCGCGCCGCCCCCCGACGGGCTGCCCGGTCTGGACTCGATCAAGGTGTTCGACGACGCCGGGTTCAAGCAGTTCGAGGAGTGGGACGTCTGCATCGTGCCGCGCGACCGGCTGCAACTGTCGCCGGGCAAGGCCTCCCAGCAGCAGGTATGGTTCCGCCACCGCGACCCGCTGCCGGATGACCCGGTGCTGCACATCTGCGCGCTGGCCTACATGAGCGACCTCACGCTGTTGGGATCGGCGCAGGTCAACCACCTCGACGTCCGCCAGCACCTGCAGGTGGCGTCCCTGGATCACGCGATGTGGTTCATGCGGGCCTTCCGGGCCGACGAGTGGCTGCTCTACGACCAGTCGTCGCCGTCGGCCAGCGGCGGGCGGTCGCTGTGCCAGGGCAAGATCTTCACCCAGTCCGGTGAGATGGTGGCGGCGGTGATGCAGGAGGGGCTGACCCGCTTCGACCGCGAGTTTCAGCCGACCGGGCAGTGAGCGCGCCGCGCATCGGCGTGCTGGCGCTGCAGGGCGACACCCGCGAGCACCTGGCCGCGCTGCGCGAAGCCGGCGCCGAGGCGACGCCGGTGCGGCGGCGCGCCGAGCTCGAGAAGGCCGACGGGCTGGTCATTCCCGGTGGTGAGTCCACCACCATTAGCCACCTGCTGCTCGAACTCGACCTGCTGGAGCCGTTGCGCGGTCTGCTGGCCGACGGGCTGCCCGCGTACGGCGCGTGCGCCGGGATGATCCTGCTGGCCAGCGAGATCCTGGATGCCGGCGCGGGCGGCCGGGAGGCGCTGCCGTTGCGGGCCATCGATATGACCGTGCGGCGCAACGCCTTTGGGCGGCAGGTCGACTCCTTCGAGGGCGACATACCGTTCGCCGGCCTGGACGGTCCGGTGCGCGCGGTGTTCATCCGCGCGCCCTGGGTGGAGCGGGCCGGTGCGGACGTGCAGGTGCTGGCCGAGGCGTCCGGGCACACGGTCGCGGTGCGCCAGGGCGCGAAGCTGGCGACGGCGTTTCACCCGGAGATGACCGGCGACCGCCGCGTCCACCGGCTCTTCGTCGACATCGTCAACGGCGTCGCCTGACGGCCGCCTCGGCTCCTCTCGTGGGCCGTGCACCCGATGCGCAGCGCCCGGGCCGTCGGGCGTCGGCGCCCACGTAGACTCGTCTGGCGAACTTTTACAAGACAGAAGAGGTAAGAGACACCGATGAGCGGCCATTCCAAGTGGGCCACCACCAAGCACCAAAAGGCCGTCAAGGACGCGCGCCGAGGCAAGGAGTTCGCCCGGCTGATCAAGAACATCGAGGTCGCCGCCCGTACCGGCGGCGGGGACCCGGCGGGCAACCCGACGCTGTACGACGCCATCCAGAAGGCGAAGAAGACCTCGGTGCCCAACGACAACATCGAGCGCGCCCGCAAGCGGGGCGCGGGCGAGGAAGCCGGCGGGGCCGACTACCAGACGATCATGTACGAGGGCTACGGACCCAACGGCGTGGCGGTGCTGATCGAGTGCCTGACCGACAACCGCAACCGCGCGGCCGGTGAGGTCCGGGTGGCGGTGACCCGCAACGGCGGCACGATGGCGGACCCCGGCTCGGTGTCGTACCTGTTCACCCGCAAGGGCGTCGTGACGCTGGAGAAGAACGGGCTCACCGAGGACGACGTGCTGATGGCGGTCCTCGACGCCGGCGCCGAGGACGTCAACGACCTCGGTGAGAGCTTCGAAATCATTTCGGAGCCAACGGATCTCGTCGCGGTGCGGACGGCGTTGCAGGACGCCGGCATCGACTACGAGTCCGCCGAGGCCAGCTTCCAGCCGTCGGTCAGCGTGCCGGTGGACGTGGACGGCGCCCGGAAGGTGTTCAAGCTCGTCGACGCGCTGGAGGACAGCGACGACGTGCAGAACGTGTGGACCAACGTCGACCTGTCCGACGAGGTGCTGGCCGCCCTCGACGAGGACTGAGCCACCCCGCTAGTCGTCGATCGCAAGCGCGGCGCAGAGCGCCGGGCGAAGCGGGTCGGCGCCATCAGATCTAGTCGTATCCGTGCCGCATGTCCTCGACGATGCGGGGATTGTCCAGCGTCGACGGCTCGAGCGGGCGCGGGCGGGTGTCGTCGGGAAACACCATGGCGGCGTCGAGCACGTGCTGGTTGAGGAAGCGCAGCGCCGGCGCGTTGGGCGGCACGGTGGGCGTGGGCGCGCTGCCGCCGCGGCGCGCCAGCGCGAAACCCCAGTCACCGAACGTCGGCACGTACACGTGGTAGGGCGTCGCGGCGTAGCCGGCCGTGCGGATTGACGAGACTGTGCGCCAGAACGCCGTCTGCGTGGAGAACGGGCTGCCCGCCTGCACGACCATCAGCCCGTCGGCGGCGAGCGCCCGCCCGACCAGCCCGTAGAACTCGGTCGAATACAGCCGGCCCAGGACCGGGGTGTCGGGGTCGGGCAGGTCCACGATGATCGCGTCGAAGCCCCCGGGCGGAACGACGTCGGGGTGCGGCGAACGCAACCACCGCATCGCGTCGTCGATCACCACCTTGACCCGCGGGCTATCCAGCGAACCGCCGTTCGCCCCGCGCATGGTGGTGCGCGCCAGCTGGATCACCGCGGGGTCGAGTTCCACCTGCACGATCCTCGTGATGCCCGGCTGCCGCAGCAGCTCGCGGGCCACCAGCCCGTCGCCGCCGCCGAGGACGAGGACCGAGCGCGCGCCCGCCCCGAGCGCGGGGTAGACCAGGCTCTCGGTGTAGCGGTACTCGTCGCGGGTGGAGAACTGCAGGCCCCCGTCCAGGTACAGGCGCATGTCGTTGCCGCGCTGGGTGACCACGATCTCCTGATAGGCCGAGTGCTGGTAGGCGATGATCGGGTCGGCGTAAAGCCGTTGGCGGCTCGTCGTCTCGATGTCGGCCGACCGTGCGAGCAGCGTGGCCAGCAACGCGAGGGCGGCGGCCAGCGCGCACAGCGCGGTCGCCAGCTGGCGGGGCGAAAAGACTTGGCGCAGCACGAAAATGGCGACCACGGCCGCGGCGAGCAGGTTGACGATGCCGGTGGCCGCCGCGCCGCGGATCATGCCCAGCTGCGGCAGCAGCAGGAACGGCCACACCAACCCGCCCAGCAGCGCGCCGAGGTAGTCGGCCGCGTTGAGGTTGGCCAGCGTCCGGCCGGTGTCGGGCGCCTCGGACGTGCGCCCCTGTTGCAGCATCGTCATCAGCAGCGGCACCTCGGCGCCGACCAGCCCCCCGATCAGGGCCGTGCCCAACGCCAGCATCCACATCGACTCGTCGTCGATGAACGCGAACACCGTGTACAGCGCCGCGGCGGACAGGCCGCCGACGATGCTGAGCAGCACCTCGACCGCGATGAACGTGACGGCCGCGTGCGCCAGCAGCGGCTTGACCACCAGGGCGCCCACCCCGAGCGCGGCGATGTAGCCGGCGACGATCAGTGAGGTGGCGACGATGCCGCCGCCGTTGAGGCTCGCGGCCAGCGTCAGCAGCGCGAGTTCGTAGATGATGCCGGACGCCGCGCAGGCCGCGACGGCGGCCAACAGCACGGCCCGCCACCGCCCCGAGAACGCCGTCGATGCGACCGGCGCCGGCGTGCGGCTGTCCGTGGCGGTCATGAGATGGCGGCGGCGATCACTCCTCCGACCGCCACCAGCATGGTCGCAGTGGCGAACGCGGCCGGGTGCAGCTCCGGCTCGTCGACGTGCTCGCGAAACTTGCCGGGCACCGCGATCTGCAGGATCAACAGCGCCCCGCCCTGCAACAGCACGCCCACCAACCCGTACACCGCCACGCCGACGAGTCCCTGCCCCAGCTGGCTGTAGCTGCTCGCGATCGCGCTGATGATGACGATGGCGAGCGCGATGTACATGGCCGACGCGAGAACCACGGCGTTGGGCCGCTTGTCGATGAATACCAGCTGGCGCAGGTTGCCGGGCGTGAGGACGTCCACCATCAGGAAGCCCGCGATCAGGACGACGACGCCGACCGCGAAGTACAGCACGACGGCGACCACGCCCTGGGTGATGGTGCTGAAGTTGGTGGCTCCGAAATCGAGCGCGAGGTACATGGTTGTCTCCTTTGCGATACCGGCTGGGTCACTTAACTCCGCCCGGGCCACCCGGACTGCCCCCCGCGCCGCCCGAGGGGGAGCCGGGTGTGAATCCGGGGCCGAGAAAGATGAAGGCGCCGTGGCTGTATCCGCCGCTGAGGCCTTCCAGGCGGATGCTGCAGGGGTGACTGCCGTCGGGCCCGATCGTCACGATGTTGTTGCTGTAGCGCAGGTATTCGTTGTCGCCGTTGGCCGCACGCGCCTCGGGGGCCTGATACTCCGCGAGCGTGTCGGCCACGTCGTCGGCCGATCCGCTGCACTCGTAACGCGTCCCGTTCGCGTCGTGGGCGTACTCGTGATAGTGGCTGGCGATGTAGGACCCAATGTTCTTGTTCAGCAACATGATTCCGGGCACCAGGCAGGCGATTGCGGCGACGGCCAGCACACCGGCGATCACGAACAGGCGGTTGCGGCTCACGGATGCCACCGACTGGTGGTGTGCACGACCATCCCGCCGCTGCCGGCCGGATACAGGTGCCAGGTCCGCCAGTGCCAACCGGCGCCGTCGGGTTCGGCGGCAAGCGCGGTCAGCGCGGCGTCGTCACCGGGGAAAGAGCCACCGAGCCAACCCTTTTCCCGCGCGCAACGGTCACGCAGGTCGCGCGCCATGCGGCGGAAGGTGCCCTCGTCGTACGTGTCGACGTGGGATTCCAGGACATAGCCGGGCGCGGCGGTGCGCTCCGGCAGATCGACGCCGAGCCCGCGCGCGGTGCAGGAAACCTCCTCGGAGAACCGGCCCGCGGCGTGCTCGACCGTGACGACGTGCGACGCGCCGAGCACGCCGAGCAGCAGCGCCCCGCCGTCGGGGTGGCCCAAAAGACAGGTCGCCAGCGGCGGCGGCGCGGGCGCGTTGAGGGCGAGCCCGAGCTTCTGCCCGGACACGTCCGAAGGAGCCACGGCGAGCTGATGAAACGGCACCGACGCGTCCCTAGGGGGAGGAGGGCGGGGGCGCCGGATACACGGTCAGCTCGCCGGTCAGCACGGGCTTGCCGGTGGAGACCTCCCACGGCATGCCCGGCGCCCAGCGCTCGAACGACAGAAGCACGGACTCGTCGGCGTTGGCGCAGTCGACGAACTCCATCTCGCCGCCCGCCGGCAGGCCCGTGGTGCCCTCGGTGGTGAACGAGGCGCGACCGCGCTCGGATTCGTGGAACGTCACCCCGTCGACGACGTACTGCTCGCCCGGCTGCAGCGTGACGTCCTTGCGGCTGACCCACATGGCCAGCTTGAGGCGCCCGTCGTCCTCTTCGACGCTGAACCAGATCGGCTGGTCGCCGCCCTCCAGCAGGTGCTCCCACCACACGAACGGGCCCTCGCGGTAGGTCACCGACCCGCGCACCACGTAGTCGATCCCGCCGTAGCTGACGATGGCGCCGGGGCCGAGCTGGCGGGGGCCGAATTCCGGCATCGCGTTGAACGAGAGGGGATCGGTGCGGCCGCGCGGTGGGCCCGGTTGCTTGGGCCGCCGCAAAGCGATGATCAGCACCACGATGGACGCGATGAACAGCACGATCGCGATAATGACCAGGAGTGATCCCACGCGAAACCTTCCGTTGCCACATGGCTTGAGCGAACGTGGGCTAAAGCTAACAGCTTTTGGGCCGGTTCGGCGTTGCAACGTGCCGACGCGGGAATTGGCGGCGCCGCCGCGTGTCGTCCGCGGGGCCGTCGGTCCCGGCCGCTAGGGTATCGAACAGCTGTTCTAGAGGTGGGAGCGGGCAATGCGCGTATTGGGCGTCGACCCCGGGCTGACCCGGTGCGGGCTGTCGGTGGTGGAAAGCGGGCGCGGGCGCAGCGTGGTCGCACTCGACGTCGACGTGGTGCGCACCCCGTCGGACGCGCCCCTGGCCAAACGGCTCCTGGCCATCAGCGACGCCGTCGACCATTGGCTGGCCACGCACCAACCCGACGTGGTGGCCATCGAGCGGGTGTTCTCCCAACTGAACGTGACGACGGTGATGGGCACCGCGCAGGCCGGCGGCGTGGTGGCGCTGGCGGCGGCCAAGCGCGGCATCGACGTGCACTTCCACACCCCCAGCGAGGTCAAGGCCGCGGTGACCGGCAACGGCGCCGCCGACAAGGCGCAGGTCACCGCCATGGTCACCAAAATCCTTGCGCTGCAAGCCAAGCCGACGCCGGCCGACGCCGCCGACGCGCTGGCCTTGGCGATCTGTCACTGCTGGCGGGCGCCGATGATGGCCCGGATGGCCGCGGCCGAGGCGCTGGCCGAACAGCAGCGGCACAAGTATCTGGCCAAGCTGAAGGCGGCGCGATGATCGCCTCGGTGCGCGGTGAGGTGCTCGAGGTGGCGCTCGATCACGCGGTGATCGAGGCCGCCGGCGTCGGGTACCGGGTGAACGCGACACCGTCGACGCTGGCGACCCTGCGCACCGGCGGCGAGGCGCGGCTGATCACCGCGATGGTGGTCCGCGAGGACTCGATGACGCTGTACGGGTTCACGGACGCCGACACCCGCGACCTGTTTCTCACGCTGCTGACGGTGTCGGGCGTGGGCCCGCGGCTGGCGATGGCGACGCTGGCGGTTCACGACGCGTCGGCGCTGCGCCAGGTGCTGCACGACAGCGACGTGGCCGCGCTGACCCGGGTGCCCGGGATCGGCAAACGCGGCGCCGAACGGATGGTGCTCGAGCTGCGGGACAAGGTCGGTGCGGCGGGTGCGACCGGGGGCGCAACCGTGGTGAACGGGCACGCGGTGCGCGGTCCGGTGGTGGAGGCGCTGGTCGGCCTGGGCTTCGCCGCCAAGCAGGCCGAGGAAGCCACCGACAAGGTGCTGGCCGCCGAACAGGACACGACGACGTCCGGCGCGCTGCGCGCCGCCCTGTCGCTGCTGGGTAAGTCCCGATGACCGGCCCCGACGACTACGCCGACCGCGAGCTGTCCCCGGCGCTGGCCGTCGGGGAGGGCGACATCGACGTCAGCCTGCGCCCGCGATCGCTGCGCGAGTTCATCGGCCAACCCCGCGTCCGCGAACAGCTGCAGCTGGTGATCGAGGGGGCCAAGAACCGCGGCGGCACACCGGATCACATCCTGCTGTCGGGCCCGCCGGGGCTGGGCAAGACGTCGCTGGCCATGATCATCGCCGCGGAGCTCGGCTCGTCGCTGCGGGTGACGTCCGGTCCGGCGCTCGAACGCGCCGGCGACCTGGCCGCCATGCTGTCCAACCTGGTCGAGCACGACGTGCTGTTCATCGACGAGATCCACCGCATCGCGCGTCCCGCCGAGGAGATGCTCTACCTGGCGATGGAGGACTTCCGGGTCGACGTGGTGGTCGGCAAGGGTCCGGGGGCGACGTCCATCCCCCTCGAGGTGGCGCCCTTCACGCTGGTCGGCGCGACCACCCGCTCGGGCGCGCTGACCGGCCCGCTGCGCGACCGGTTCGGCTTCACCGCGCACATGGACTTCTACGAGCCCGACGAGCTGGAGCGGGTGCTGGCCCGCTCCGCGGGCATCCTCGGCATCGAGCTCGGGGCCGAGGCGGCCGAGGAGATCGCCCGGCGCTCGCGCGGGACGCCGCGCATCGCCAACCGGCTGCTGCGCCGGGTCCGCGACTTCGCGGAGGTGCGGGCCGACGGGGTGATCACCCGCGACGTGGCCAAATCCGCGCTGGCGGTCTACGACGTCGACGAACTGGGCCTGGACCGGCTGGACCGGGCGGTGCTGTCGGCACTGACCCGCAGTTTCGGCGGCGGCCCGGTCGGCGTATCGACGCTGGCGGTGGCCGTGGGCGAGGAGGCCACCACCGTCGAGGAGGTGTGCGAGCCGTTCCTGGTGCGCGCCGGGATGGTCGCGCGCACACCGCGCGGCCGCGTGGCGACCGCGCAGGCGTGGACGCACCTCGGCATGAGCCCGCCGGCGGGGGCCGTCGGCCTGGGTCAACCCGGCCTGTTCGACTAGCGGCGAGCCGTCGCGGCCAAATCGTGACCTTTGAGCCGTCCTCGCGGTCGGTTATTCGTCGGCGCCGTCGGGTAACCAAGCTCACAGCAGCGATACCTAAGGAGATTCTGATGAGGACCAGGCGCTACGACTACGACCGCCCTCGAGCGCTGTACATGCCGCGTTCCCGCGGCGCGCTGACCGGGCTACTGCTGATTATCTTGGGCGCCTGGGGCGCCCTGGTGCCCTTCTTCGGGCCCAACATCGACTGGGCCTACATGTCTGACCCGGCGTGGACGTGGACCACGGCCAAGGGTTGGCTCGAGGTGCTTCCGGGGGCCGCGACGGCCCTGGGTGGCCTGCTGGTGCTCCTGTCCGGCAACCGCGCCAGCGCCGTGCTCGGCGGCTGGCTGGCGGTCGCGGGCGGCGCCTGGTTCGTGGTCGGTCGCGCGTTCGCGTCGACCCTGGGCATCGGCGACGTCGGTTCGCCGGTGGCGTCGACGGACCTGAAGCGAGCCCTGCTCGAGGTCACCTACTTCACCGGGCTGGGCGCCCTGATCGTGTTCCTGGGCGGGGCCGCCGTGGCGCGCGTGGCCGTGCGGCATGCGCGTGACGTCGTGGCGCGGGAACCCGCCGCGGTGGCAGCCGCGCCTGCGGGCGAACCGGCGATGTACGACGAAACACGCGGACCGGTCGCGGCGCGGACCGACCGGGTGGCGGCCGAGCCCGAGGCGGGGGAACGCACCGGGCGTGGCCTGTTCGGTCGACGCACCGGCGGCGGCCTGTTCCACCGCCACCACCACGCCGGCGTCTAGTCGGTAACACCTACGGCGGGAGGCGCCGGTAGCCCATGGCTACCGGCGCCATTTCGCGTCCGGGGGCGGTCCGGGCGCCCGCGGGTGGGTAAAGTCACCCGCGCCGAGACGCAGGCCTCGAACCGCGAGGAGGAGCGATGATCACTGCCGGGCTGGTATTCGCCGCGCTGGCGGCTTTACTGCACGTCTACATCTTTGTGATGGAATCGTTGACCTGGACCTCGCCACGCACCCGTGCCACCTTCGGCACCACGGCCGAGGAGGCCGAGACCACCAAGCTGCTCGCTTTCAACCAGGGGTTCTACAACCTGTTCCTGGCGGTGGTCAGCGGGGTGGGCATCGCGGCAATTGCGTTGCGCCACAACGCCGTTGGAGCGGCGCTGATTTTCGCCGGCGTCGGTTCCATGGCGGCGGCCGCGGTCGTCTTGCTGCTGTCGGCCCGGGACAAAGCGCGGGCCGCGGTCACGCAGGGCACCTTCCCGGCCATCGCGATCGTGCTGCTGCTGATCGGACTTCAGCAGTAACACCAGTCTCACCAGCCCCAAAAGGCCGCGAGGAGCGGTGCTTTCGGGGCGGCCCTGGGTTACACGCGCAACCCGCCGGGTACCCACCCCGGGCCGGAAATAGGCCCGGTATTCAACGAGGGGAAATCATGAAATACGCAGAAGACGGCCAGACCCGCGGGCTGAGCATGCCGCGTTCGCGTGGTGCGGTCAGCGGATTGCTCCTGGTCATTTTGGGAGCTTGGGGGGCGTTAATACCGTTTGTCGGACCGCGCTTCAATTTCGCGTACACGCCCGACCGGGAGTGGGCGTGGAGCACGGCTCGAGGGTGGCTCGAGGTCCTGCCTGGAGCGGTGACCGTGCTGGGCGGTCTTTTGCTGATCGTCGCCGGGAACCGCGTGGCGGCGATGCTGGGCGGTTGGCTGGCGGTGCTGGCCGGCGCCTGGTTCGTCGTGGGCGGTCAGTTCGCGCCGGTGCTGGGCATCGGCTCCGCCGGTGACCCGGTCGCCGCCACCGACCGCAAGCGCGCGGTTCTCGAGGTCACCTATTTCTCTGGACTGGGCGCGCTGATCATCTTCGTGGGTGGCATGGTGCTGGCCCGCACGGCCGTGCGCCTGGCGCGCGACGTGCGGCCGCCGGCGCCGGCGGAAGCCGCGCCGGCCGTCGAGCCGTACCGGGAATCGGCCTACGAGCCCGCCGAGGTTTCCTCGAGCGCGCTGACCAAGCCGCGCACCGCTTCCGACCCGCAGCCGAAGCGGGGATGGCGTCGCGAGCGTTCGACGTCGGGCGCCAACGCCGCGTACCTGCGCTGGCCGCATCCCCAGCAATAACTCGCATACAAAAGAGCAATCGCCCAGTCCCCGCGGGGACTGGGCGATTGCTTTTCTGCGCTTACAGCAGTCCGAGCAACTGCAGGTCGGTGATGTACTTGACGATGACCGGCGCCGAGACATGTGGAATGTCTTTGTCGGGGCCGATTTTCGCCTCCTGCACCGCGGCGCGGAAGCGGTCGGTCGGTGCCATCGAACCGTTGATCGGCTTCTCGGGTTCCTGGTAGTTGTGCAGCAGCGGCAGCAGCGAGTACTGGCGCTGCCGCTCGGGCAGGCCGCGCATCGTGCCCTCGAACCGCCGCAGCCATTCGCCGTAGTCGGCGATGCGCTGGATCCCGTAGCCGGCTTCGATCAACCAGTCGACGTACTCGTCGAGACCGATGCCGTCGTCGTACGGGTTCATCACGTGGTAGGTCTGGAACCCGTCGCCTTGAGGGACGTTGTCGAGCACCTGCGTTCCCAGCGTCGAGATCGCGGCGGCGATGAACTCGACCGGCAGGCCGTCGTAGTGCGACCGCTGACGGTTGCCGTCGGCGTCCAGCTCGTAGAACGAACCGGGCGCGACACCGGTGGCCACCAGGCTCAGCATCAACCGGGTGAACATGTCCGGCAGGTTGAGCTGTCCGGCGTAGGTGGTGTCGGCCAGGATCATGTCGCACCGGAACACCGCGACGGGCAGGCCGCACAGGTCGTGCGCTTCGCGCAGCAGCACCTCGCCGGCCCACTTGCTGTTGCCGTAGCCGTTGGCGTAGTTGTCGTTGATCGCGCGGGTGGCGCTGATCTGCCGGATGTCGGCGTCCTCGACGAATTGACCGGGCTTGATCTGGTCACCGACGCCGATCGTCGACACGTAGGTGTACGGCTTCAGCTTGGTGGTGAGCGCGATCCGGATCAGTTCGGCGGTGCCCAGCGCGTTGGGACCGAACAGCTCTCTGTACGGCAGCACGTGGTTGACGAGGGCCGCCGGGTCGACGATCAGGTCGACGGTGTCGGCCAGCCGCTGCCAGGTCTGCGCATCCAGGCCGAGATTGGCCTCGCCCTTGTCCCCGGCGATGACCTCCAGGTGGTCGGCGGCCAGTTCCTGGTAGTGCGCCAGCAACTTCGGGTCGCCGCTATCAAAGGTGTTGTCCAGCCGGGCGCGCGCCTCCTCGTCGGACTTGGCCCGCACCAGGGCGATCACCTTGCCGTCGACCATGTCCATGCGCTCGAGCCATTCCAGCGCAAGGTAGCGGCCCAGGAAGCCGGTCGCACCGGTCAGCAGCACCGTGCGCACCTCGGCGGCGGGCCCGGGCAGGCCGGGCGCCGCGGCCAGCGTCTCGGCCTCGAGGAACTTGTCCAGGGTGAGGTGGGCCGCGTGCACCTCGGTCGCCCCGCGTCCGTGCACGGCGGCGAAGGTGGGCCGCTTGGTGCCCTGGCGCTCGCCCTCGATGTAGTTGGCGATGGCCTGCAGGTCGCTGGCCGGGCTGACGATCACGCCGACCGGGACGTCGATGTCGAAGATCTCGCGCAGCAGGTTCCCAAACGTCAACGCCGACAAGGAGTCTCCACCCAGGTCGGTGAAATGGGCGTCGGGGGTCAGCTCGGTGCTCGCCGTGCCCAGCATGGCCGCGGCGGCCCGGGTCACGGTCTGCAGCACGGGCGCGTTCGCGCCGTTGCGCCGCAGCTCGGCCAGCTCGTTGGCCTGGCCCTCGGCCAGCTCGGCGTAGAGCCGCTCGAGCCGCTCGCCGTAGTGCTGCTTGAGCTTCGGCCACGCCAGCTTGCGGATCCCGGTCAGCAGGCCGTTCTCCAGGCTGAACGGGGTGGTCTCGATGATGAAGTCGCGCGGCACCTCGTAGGACTGCAGCCCGGCCTGACGCGCGACGTGCTGCAGCGAGTCGGCGATCCTGGGCTTCAGCGACTCCAGGTCGCCGCCGGCCAGGGCCTCCTCGGTCGGCACCACGACGGCCAGCAGGTAGGGCTGCGCGCTGTTGCCGTAGACGTAGATCTGGCGCACCAGCGGGCTGTTGCCGAACTCGGCCTCCAGCTTGGCCAGGGTGACGAACTCGCCCTGCGCCAGCTTCAGCACGTTGTTGCGGCGGTCGACGTACACCAGCTTGTCGGGCGCGATCTCGGCGAAGACGTCGCCGGTCCGGTAGTAGCCGTCCTCGTCGAACACGTTCGCGGTGGTCTCGGCCCGCTTGTAGTAGCCGGGGAACATGTTCTCGGTCCGCAGCAGCAGCTCGCCGCGCGGGTACGGCCGGTCGGTGCTGAAGTAACCCAGGTCCGGCACGTCGACGAGCTTGTAGTCGACGACCGGCGGGCGCTGAATCTCGCCGTCGAACAACACCATTCCGGCCTCGGTCGACCCGTAGCCGTCCATCAGGTGCATCTCGAGCAGGGACTCGACCCAGCTGCGCAACTCCGGGGAGGTGGGCGCGGAGCCGGTCATCGCGAAGATGAACCGCCCGCCCAGCAGGTACTGGCGCTGCTCGGCCAGCACCTCGGCCGCCACAGCCTCGCGGGCCTCCGGGCCCGCATCGCCCTCGGCCAGCCGGCGTTCCACCTGGCGCTGGAATTCGCCGAACAGGGTCTCCCAGATGCGCGGCACGAAGTTGAGCTCGGTGGGCCGCACCAGCTCGAGGTCCTCGAGCAGCGTCGAGAGGTCGCTCTTGGCCGCGAAGTAGGCGGTGCCGCCGTTGCCCAGGGTGCCGTACAGGATGCCGCGGCCCATGACGTGGCTCATCGGCATGAAGTTGAGGGTGATTGACGCCGCACTCTCGCCGAACCAGTTCCTGCTGCCCCGGCGCCAGATCTTGGCCACATTGCTCTGCGGGTACATCGCGCCCTTGGGGGCGCCGGTGCTGCCGGAGGTGTAGATCAACAGGGCCAGCGGGTCGGCTTCGTCGCTGGTGGGCAGCGGCGTGTCGGGCAGCGCGCGGCCGCGCTCGAGCGCCTCGGCCAGCGTCTCGACGGCCACGCCGGCGTCCGCCAGCCGGGTGCGCGCGCTCGCCACGGCCTCGCGCTCGTCGTCGACCTCCGGGTGGTGGTCGAACACCACCAGCTTCGCGGGCCGGTGTCCGCTCAGGATGAGCTCGACGGCGTCGGGCAGCTGGTTCGCGCTCGCCGCGATCACGGTGGGCTCGGTCTCGGTCACGATCGGCTGCAGGGAGGTCAGCGACGCGCTGGTCTGCAGCGGGACCGACACCGCGCTGATGGTGGCCAGCGCCATGTCGATGGTGGCGTAGTCGAGGCTGTTGAAGCCCAGCACGCAGACCCGGTCACCGACACGGACCTCGTCGTTGGCCCAGGCGCGGCCGAGCGCCGCCACCCGGTCGCCGAGCTGTCCGTAGGTGATGGTCTCGAAGCGGGGGAGCAGCTCCAGCCGCGTGCGCCCACTCGCCGGGTCCGTGACGAACTCGACCTCGCGGTGCGCCAGCGCCGGACGGTCGGCGTACCCGTCGAGCACGGTCCGGATGACCTGGGGGAGCCGAAGGCCGGGCTGTTCGAGCGCCGCTTCGATCGCCGGGTTGGGGCGGGCGGCGGCGAACTGCGGGTCGGTGGCGGTGAGGTCGTCGATACGGCGGTCGAGCCGCTCGTCGGTGTTGATGGTCGACATAAGCAATTCCCTTGCAATGAAAGTTATTAGTCAGTTTGGCGACGATGCGCTGACCATTAAAACGTTAGCTAAAGTAACGTTATTCCACCATGGGCCCGCCCCGCCGAAGGTGTGAGATTGCCCACCCGGGCCCGGGCGAGCCCCGGGCCTTACACTTCGCGAAGCAGCCGGCCGAGAATGTCGAGGCCCTCGTTCAGTAGGTCGTCGCTGATGGTCAGCGGCGGCAGCAACCGGATGATGTTGCCGAACATGCCGCAGGTCAACACCACCACTCCCGCCGCGTGCGCCGCGGCGGACAGCTTTTGCGTCAGTTCCGCGTCGGGCTCCGCGGTTCCCGACTTCACCAGCTCGATGGCGATCATGGCGCCCCGACCGCGCACATCGCCGATCCGGTCATCACCGGCCTGCAGACGCAACAACGGTTCGGTGATCAACCGTTCCAGCTGTCGCGCCCGCTCGATCAGTCCGTCACTTTCGATCGTGGTGATGGTGGCCAGTGCCGCAGCACAAGCGATTGGGTTACCGCCGAATGTGCCGCCCAAACCGCCGACGTGCGACGCGTCCATGATTTCCGCGCGGCCGGTGACCGCCGACAACGGCAGCCCGTCGGCGATGCCCTTGGCGGTGCAGATCAGGTCGGGCTCGATGCCGTCGTGCTCGCAGGCGAACATCGCGCCGGTGCGCGCGAACCCGGTCTGCACCTCGTCGGCGATGAACACCACGTCGTTGTTCCGGCACCAGTCGAGCAGGGCGGGCAGGAATCCCTCGGCGGGCACGATGAATCCGCCCTCACCGGCGATGGGTTCGATGATGACGGCGGCGAGGCTGTCGGCGCCGACCTGGGTCTCGATCACGTCGATCGCCCGGGCGGCGGCCTTCTCCCCGTCGGTGGCGAGCTCCTTGTCCACCAGGCCGTCCCGGTAGGGGTAGGACACGGGGGCTCGATAGACCTCCGGCGCGAACGGGCCGAAGCCGCTCTTGTACGGCTTGGATTTGGCGGTCAACGCCATCGCCAGGTTGGTGCGGCCGTGGTAGGCGTGATTGAACGCGACGACGGCGGGCTTGCGGGTGTAGGCCCGGGCCACCTTGACGGCGTTCTCGACCGCCTCGGCGCCGGAATTGAACAGCACCGAACGCTTTTCGCCGGAGCCCGGGGTGATCCGGTTGAGCTGCTCGGCGACGGCGACGTACTGCTCGTACGGCGCGACCATGAAACAGGTGTGGGTGAACTCGGCGACCTGGGCCTGGACGGCCTCCACCACCCGCGGCGAGGAATTGCCGATGGTGGTCACCGCGATGCCAGACGCCAGGTCGATGAGCCGGTTGCCGTCGACGTCCTCGATGATGCCGCCGAAGGCGCGAGCCACGAACACCGGCAAGGACACGTTCACGCCGTGGGATACCGCGGCGGCGCGGCGTTTGGTCAGTTCCAGCGAAGCGGGACCGGGGATTTCGGTGACCAGCTGACGAGTCTGCTCGAGGCCGGCCACGATTTTCTCCTCACCGCGGCGCGCCTGTCACGTCGCTCCCCAAGCCTATCCGGCCACGCGCCGGCCAGCCCCTCGTGCACCGGGGCGCTCGGAGGCGACCTGCGGCAATGGCACACTGGCCGTTACGAGGTGTGCGGCCCGCGGGTCGTCCCTGGCCCCAATGGCCTCCAGTGCCAGTACGACGCCACTACGAAAAGACAGGCCCGTTCATGGAAAGTTTGATTCTGTTCCTGCCCTTCCTGCTCATCATGGGCGGGTTCATGTACTTCGCGTCGCGGCGCCAGAAGCGCGCGATGCAGGCCACCATCGACCTGCACGAGTCGCTGCAGGCCGGCGACCGTGTGCACACCACGTCGGGCCTTCAGGCCACCGTCGTCGCGATCACGGACGACACCGTCGACCTCGAGATCGCGCCCGGGGTCGTGACCACCTGGATGAAGCTGGCCATCCGCGACCGGATCCTGCCCGACGACGAGGACCTGGCCGACGGCGACGACGCCGACGACTTGGCCGACTCCGACTCCCCGGTGACCAAGGATTCCTGACCGCTTGCGCGAGGCGCGTCTCGGCGACACTAGGCTCTGTCCGGGGTAAGAACCGATACTCGAGGAGATAGAAGGAACGTGGCATCGTCTTCGGCGCCGGTGCACCCTGCCCGCTACCTGTCCGCTTTCCTGCTGCTGCTCGTCGGCGTCTATCTGCTGGTGTTTCTGACCGGGGACAAGCGCGCCGCCCCCAAGCTCGGCATCGACCTGCAGGGCGGTACCCGCGTCACGCTGACCGCGCGCACCCCGGACGGCTCGCGGCCCAGCCGCGACGCGCTGGCCCAGGCGCAGCAGATCATCAGCGCGCGCGTCAACGGGCTGGGCGTCTCCGGTTCGGAGGTCGTGGTCGACGGCGACAACCTGGTGATCACCGTCCCCGGGAACGACGGCAACGAGGCCCGCAACCTGGGCCAGACCGCGCGGCTGTACATCCGCCCGGTGCTGAACTCGATGCCGGCGCAGGCGGCCCAGCCCAAGCCCCCGCAGGCGCCGCCCCCCGGGCAGCCCGCGCCCGGCCAGGCGCCGCCGCCGGGCCAGGCGCCGCCGCCGGGCCAGGCGCCGCCGCCGGCACAGGCGCCACCGCCGGGACAGCCCGCGCCGGCTCAACCCGCGCCGCCGGGTGGGCGGCCGCCGGCCCAGCCGCGGCCCTACCCGCAAGACCCCCCGCCGCCTTCGCCCAGCCCCGCGCCGGCCCCCGCGCCCGCCCCCAGCCCCGCGCCGGCGGGCAACCCGCCGCCGGCCGACGTGCCTCCGGCCGAGCAGCCCGCGCCCGCCGATCCGCGCAAGGACCTCGCCGACCGGATCGCCGATGAGAAGAAGTGGCGGCAGAGCACCCGTCAGGGCATCCAGTTCCTCGCCCTGCAGTTCCAGGCCACCCGTTGCGACAAAGAGGACATCCTCGCCGGCAACGACGACCCGAACCTGCCGCTGGTGACGTGCTCGACCGATCACAAGGTGGCCTACCTGCTGGCGCCGTCGATCATCAGCGGCGATCAGATCCAGGACGCCACGTCGGGCATGAATCAGCGCGGCATCGGTTACGTGGTGGACGTCCAGTTCAAGCCCGCGGCGGCCAACACCTGGGCCGACTTCACCGCCGCCCACGTCGGCACCCAGACCGCCTTCACGCTGGACTCGCAGGTGGTCAGCGCCCCGATGATCCAGGAAGCCATTCCCGGCGGGCGGACCCAAATCACCGGTGGCGACCCGCCGTTCACCGCCTCAACCGCGCGCCAGCTGGCCAACGTCCTCAAGTACGGCTCGCTGCCGCTGTCCTTCCAATCGTCGGAGGCCCAAACCGTCTCGGCCACACTGGGATTGACGTCGCTGCGGGCGGGTCTGATGGCGGGTGCGATCGGTCTGGTCCTGGTGCTGCTGTACTCGTTGCTGTATTACCGGGTACTCGGCCTGCTGACCGCACTGTCGTTGGTCGCTTCCGGCGCAATGGTTTTCGCGATATTGGTGCTCCTGGGCAGGTATATCAACTACACCCTGGACCTGGCCGGCATCGCCGGTCTGATCATCGGTATCGGCACCACGGCGGACTCCTTCGTGGTGTTCTTCGAACGCATCAAAGACGAGATCCGCGAAGGCCGTTCGTTCCGGTCGGCGGTTCCGCGCGGTTGGGTGCGGGCGCGCAAGACGATCGTGTCGGGCAACGCCGTCACCTTCCTGGCCGCCGCGGTGCTGTACTTCCTGGCGATCGGCCAGGTGAAGGGCTTCGCCTTCACGTTGGGCCTCACCACCATCCTTGACCTGGTCGTGGTGTTCCTGGTGACCTGGCCGCTGGTGTACCTGGCCTCCAAGTCGCCGACGCTGGCAAAGCCCGCGTACAACGGCCTCGGAGCCGTTCAGCAGGTCGCCCGCGAACGCCGGGCTTCGTCGCAAGTGAAGACGGGACGGGGATAACCCATGAGTGCCTCCAAGGCATCCAAGGACGCCGCCGAAATCACCGAGGCCTCGGGCGTCGAGGAGCCGGCCGACGACGGCGCCGGCCAGCCGCGGCACAGCTTCATCTCGCGGCTCTACACCGGCACCGGCGCCTTCGAAGTGGTCGGACGCCGCCGGCTGTGGTTCGGCATCAGCGGCGCGATCGTCGCCATCGCCGTGCTCAGCATCGTCCTGCGGGGCTTCACCTTCGGGATCGACTTCAACGGCGGGACCGCCGTGTCGATGCCCGCGAACGGCGGGTCGGGCACGGTCACCACCGCCGCGGTGTCCGACGTCTTCCGGAAGACCATTGGCCGCGACCCGGAATCGGTGGTGATCGTCGGCAACGGCGCCTCGGCGACGGTGCAGATCCGCTCTGAGACGCTGTCCAACGACCAGACGTCCAAGCTGCGCAACGCCCTGTTCGACGCGTTCGGGCCCAAGGGCGCCGACGGCAAGCCGAGCAAGCAGGCCATCAGCGACTCGGCGGTGTCGGAAACCTGGGGTGACCAGATCACCAAGAAGGCGCTGATCGCGCTGGTGGTGTTCCTGGCGCTGGTCGCGCTGTACATCACGGTGCGCTACGAGCGCTACATGACGGCCGCCGCGATCGCGGCGATGTTCTTCGACCTGACCGTCACCGCGGGCGTGTACTCGCTGGTGGGCTTCGAGGTCACCCCGGCCACCGTCATCGGGCTGCTGACCATCCTCGGTTTCTCGCTCTACGACACCGTCATCGTGTTCGACAAGGTCGAGGAGAACACCCACGGCTTCCAGCACACCACCCGGCGTACGTTCGCCGAACAGGCCAACCTGGCGATCAACCAGACGTTCATGCGCTCGATCAACACCAGCCTGATCGGGGTGTTGCCGGTGCTGGCGCTGATGGTGGTCGCGGTCTGGCTGCTGGGCGTCGGCACCCTGAAGGACCTGGCGCTGGTGCAGCTGATCGGCATCATGATCGGCACCTACTCGTCGATCTTCTTCGCCACGCCGCTGCTGGTCACCATGCGCGAGCGCACCGAGCTGGTGCGCACGCACACCCGCCGCGTCAAGCGTCGCCGCTCCGCGGGGGCCGAGCCCGTCGAGGCCAAGGTCACCGAGGATTCGGAGCCGGAGGCCACCGCGGCCGAGCCCGCATCATCCGACAAGCCCGCACCGAGCAAGCCGGCGCCCGGCGCGCGCCCGGTGCGGCCGACCGGAACCCGGCGTCCGAGCGGCAAGCGAAACGCCGGCCGGCGGTAGTCGCCATGGCCACCAGGTATCGCCTCGTCGGGGGCGCTATCGGTTTGGCCGCAATGCTCGTCGCGGCCGTCACGCTGGCCGCGTGCTCGGGCAGCGCCGCGTCCCAGATCGACTACGTGGTCGACGGGCCGCTGGTCACCTACAACACCAACACCGTCGTCGGCGCCGCGTCGGCCGGGGCGCAGGCGTTCGCCCGCACGCTCGCCGGCTTCAGCTACCACGGCCCGGACGGGCAGACCGTCGCCGACCGTGACTTCGGCACCGTCTCGGTGGTGGGCGGTTCGCCGCTGGTGCTCGACTACCAGATCGCCGACAACGCCGTGTACTCCGACGGCAAGCCGGTGACCTGCGACGACCTGGTGCTGGCCTGGGCCGCGCAGTCCGGCCGGTATCCCGACTTCAGCGCCGCCACCCAGGCCGGTTACCTCGACATCGCCAACGTCGAGTGCCTGCCCGGCCAGAAGAAGGCCCGGGTGTCGTTCGTCCCGGACCGCGGCATCGTCGACTACAACCAGCTGTTCACCGCCACGTCGCTGATGCCGTCGCACGTCATCGCCGACCAGCTGCACGTCGACGTGACGGCGGCGCTGCTGAGCAACAACACCCAGCTGGTGCAGCAGATCGCCAAGCTGTGGAACACCATCTGGGACCTCAAACCCGGCATCGATCTCAAGCGTTTCCCGTCGTCGGGTCCGTACAAGATCGAACGCGTCCTGGACGGCGGCGCGGTGGTGCTCGTCGCCAACGACCGGTGGTGGGGCCCCAAGGCGATCACCAAGCGCATCACCGTCTGGCCCCAGGGCCCCGACATTCAGGACCGGGTCAACAACCGCAGCGTCGACGTGGTCGACGTGGCCGCGGGCTCGTCGGGAACGCTGACCACGCCGGACAACTACGGCCGCTCCGATTCGCCGTCGGCCGGCATCGAGCAGCTGATCTTCGCGCCGCAGGGGCCGCTGTCGCAGCCCAAGGCCCGCCGCGCGCTCGCGTTGTGCACCCCGCGCGACACTCTCGCGCGCGATGCCGGGGTGCCGATCGCCAATTCCCGCCTGAACCCGGCCGCCGACGACCCCGTCGCCGCCGCCGACGGCGCCGCCGAGGCCGGCCAGTTCGCCAAGGCCGACCCCGGCGCCGCCCGCGACGCACTTGGTGGCACGCCGACGACGGTGCGGATCGGCTACCAGGGGCCCAACGCGCGGCTCGCGGTCAACGTCGGGGTGATCACCAAGGCCTGCGCCGCGGCCGGCATCACCGTCGCCAACGTCGCCCTGGACACCTCGGGGCCGCAGGCCCTCAAGGACGGCAAGATCGACGTGCTGCTGGCCAGCACGGGCGGGGCCGCCGGCAGCGGGTCGACGGGCTCGTCGGCGATGGACGCCTACGACCTGCACAGCGGCAACGGCAACAACCTGTCCGGGTATGCCAACCCGCAGGTCGACAGCGCGATCGGGGCGCTGGCCGTCTCGGCCGACCCCGCCGAGCGCGCCCGGCTGCTGGGCGAAGCGGCGCCGGTACTGTGGGGCGACATGCCGACCCTGCCCCTCTACCGGCAGCAACGCACGCTGTTGATGTCGAAGAAGATGTACGCGGTGACCAAGAACCCGACTCGCTGGGGCGCGGGCTGGAACATGGACCGATGGGCGCTGGTCCAGTGACGCGCGCCGGCGGCAGCGCGCCGGTAGCCAGCGTCATCGCCGCGCTGCTGCGCGAGGTGTCCAACTTTCCCAAGCCGGGTGTCCAATTCAGGGATCTGACCCCGGTGTTCGCCGATCCCGAGGGCTTCGCGGCGATCACCGACGCGCTGGCCGAGATCGCGTCGGGCGCCGACCTGGTGGCCGGGATCGACGCGCGCGGCTTCCTGGCCGCGGCCGCGGTCGCCGACCGGCTGCGCACCGGCGTGCTGGCGATCCGCAAGGGCGGCAAGCTGCCGCCGCCGGTGCACGCCGAGCACTACGACCTGGAGTACGGCAGCGCCACCCTGGAGATCCCCGCCGACGGCATCCGGCTGCGCGGGCGTCGGGTGGTGATCATCGACGACGTGCTGGCCACCGGGGGCAGCCTCGCGGCGGCGGCGCGGCTGCTGGAACGGACCGGGGCGACGGTGATCGCGGCGGCGGTGATCCTCGAGCTGACCGCGCTCGGCGGCCGCGAGGCGCTGGCGGAGTTCCCGGTGCACAGCCTGAGCCGGCTCTAGCGCAGGCCGATCGCTTGAGGGTGAACTGGCGGCGTCGAGTGTGGCGCCCAGGGCGCGGATCTCGCCGTTTCGTCGCCCTGGCCACACACCCGAAGCCCTGAGCGCACACTCAAGGCGGCCGGGGGATGAGACTTTGGCGATATCCTCGAAGTCGGAGGTGACCATCGTGGCGGACGAGAAAGGCGCGGCGCAGGCGCTTGACGCGCCCACGGACGTCGGTGAGGCCCTGCTGGTCGGGGAGCCGGTCACCGCGCAGGCCGCCGAGCCGCCGGAGCAGCCGACCGAGACGCTGAAAACGACTAGCAGCGCGTCGCGCCGGGTCCGGGCCCGGCTGGCCCGCCGGATGACCTCCCAGCGCACCACGCTCAACCCCGTGCTCGAGCCGCTGGTGGCGGTGCACCGGGAGATCTATCCCAAGGCGAACGTGTCGTTGCTGCAGCGCGCCTTCGAGGTCGCGGACGAGCGGCACGCCACCCAGCTGCGCCACTCCGGCGACCCCTACATCACCCACCCCCTGGCCGTGGCCAACATCCTCGCCGAATTGGGCATGGACACCACCACTTTGGTGGCCGCGCTGCTGCACGACACCATCGAGGACACCGGCTACACGCTCGAGCAGATGTCCGAGGAGTTCGGCGACGAGGTGGCGCACCTCGTCGACGGGGTGACCAAGCTGGACCGGGTGGTGCTGGGCACCGCCGCCGAGGGCGAGACCATCCGCAAGATGATCACCGCGATGGCCCGCGACCCCCGGGTGCTGGTGATCAAGGTCGCCGACCGGCTGCACAACATGCGCACCATGCGCTTCCTGCCGCCGGAGAAGCAGGCGCGCAAGGCCCGCGAGACGCTGGAAGTCATTGCGCCCCTTGCGCATCGGCTGGGTATGGCCAGCGTCAAGTGGGAGCTGGAGGACTTGTCCTTCGCGATCCTGCACCCGAAGAAGTACGACGAGATCGTCCGGTTGGTCGCCGGCCGCGCACCGTCGCGGGACACCTACCTGGCCAAGGTCCGCGCCGAGATCATCAACACCCTGAACGCGTCGAAGATCAAGGCGACGGTGGAGGGCCGGCCCAAGCACTACTGGTCGATCTACCAGAAGATGATCGTCAAGGGCCGCGACTTCGACGACATCCACGACCTGGTCGGCATCCGGATCCTGTGCGACGAGATCCGGGACTGCTATGCCGCTGTGGGCGTGGTGCATTCGCTGTGGCAGCCGATGGCGGGGCGGTTCAAGGACTACATCGCCCAGCCGCGGTACGGCGTCTACCAGTCGCTGCACACCACCGTCGTCGGCCCGGAGGGCAAGCCGCTGGAGGTGCAGATCCGCACCCGCGACATGCACCGCACCGCCGAATACGGCATCGCCGCGCACTGGCGGTACAAGGAAGCCAAGGGCCGCAACGGTCTTCCGCATCCGCACGCCGCCGCCGAGATCGACGACATGGCCTGGATGCGCCAGCTGCTCGACTGGCAACGGGAGGCGGCGGACCCGGGCGAGTTCCTGGAGTCGTTGCGCTACGACCTTGCGGTGCAAGAGATCTTCGTGTTCACCCCCAAGGGGGATGTGATCACCCTGCCCAACGGGTCGACGCCGGTGGACTTCGCCTACGCGGTCCACACCGAGGTCGGCCACCGCTGCATCGGCGCGCGGGTCAACGGGCGGTTGGTGGCGCTGGAACGAAAGCTGGAAAACGGCGAAGTCGTCGAGGTTTTCACGTCGAAGGCCCCCAACGCCGGGCCGTCGCGGGACTGGCAGCAGTTCGTGGTGTCGCCGCGCGCCAAGACGAAGATCCGGCAGTGGTTCGCCAAGGAGCGCCGCGAGGAGGCGCTGGAGGCCGGCAAGGACGCGATGGCCCGCGAGGTGCGCCGGGGCGGACTTCCCTTGCAGCGCTTGGTCAATGGCGAATCCATGGCGGCGGTGGCCCGCGAACTGCACTACGCCGACGTGTCGGCGCTCTACACGGCGATCGGCGAGGGTCACGTGTCGGCGCGCCACGTCGTGCAGCGGCTGCTCGCCGAACTGGGCGGGATCGACCAGGCCGAAGAGGATCTCGCCGAGCGGTCCACGCCCACGACCATGCTGCGGCGCCCGCGCAGCAGCGACGACGTCGGGGTCTCGGTCCCCGGCGCGCCGGGCGTGCTGTCCAAGCTGGCCAAGTGCTGCACGCCGGTGCCCGGCGACCAGATCATGGGGTTCGTCACCCGCGGCGGGGGCGTGAGCGTGCACCGCACCGACTGCACCAACGCGGCGTCACTGCAGCAGCAGTCCGAGCGCATCATCGAGGTGCACTGGGCGCCGTCGCCGTCCTCGGTGTTCCTGGTGGCGATCCAGGTCGAGGCGCTCGACCGGCACCGGTTGCTCTCCGACGTCACACGGGTGCTGGCCGACGAGAAGGTCAACATCCTGTCGGCGTCGGTCACCACGTCCGGCGACCGGGTGGCGATCAGCCGGTTCACCTTCGAGATGGGCGACCCCAAGCACCTCGGGCATCTGCTCAACGTGGTGCGCAACGTCGAAGGGGTCTTCGACGTCTACCGGGTGACGTCGGCGGCCTAGCGGCGATCGCAAGCGCGGCGAAGCCGGGCGCGGCGGGTCGCCGCCATCAGGTCGGCGGCGGGTCGCCGCCATCAGGTCCCCCTAGCCGACGCGCACCGAGTTGATCGTGACCGGGTTGGTGGGCGGCCCGCTCTGCCGGTTGCCGGCGATGCCGGCGCCGGCGATCTTGTCCAGGACCGCCAGGCCGGCCTCGGTGATGGTGCCGAACACAGTGCTCTGCGGCTCCATTTCCGAATCCCGGAACACCAGGACGAATTGGCTGCCGTTGGTGTTGGGTCCCTCGGTGGCCATGATCACGGTGCCCCGCGGGTAGACCACGGTGGCCCTCAGCGCGGGGTCCCCGGCCGGGTACTGGTTGGTGGGATATTCGTCCGCGAACTGATAGCCGGGGCCGCCGGAGCCGTCGGCGTCGGGGCCGCCGCACAGCAGCGATCCGCCGTCGGTCGAGTTGATCAGCCGGGCGCACTGGGTGCTGTCGAAGAATTGCTGCTTCGCCAGGCTGACGAAGCTGTTGACCGCACAAGGGGATTCGTTGTTGGCGAGCTGGATGCCGATGTCGCCGAGATTGGTCGAGATGGTAGCCGGGATCTGCGGGGGATCGGTGGAGATCCGGCCGGACCGCGGCGGGCTGACGGGTTTGACGACGGTGTCCGGCGCGCTCGGGTACTGGCAATTGGCGCCCGGGTCCGCCGGCGGCGCGAAGGCCGGCAGCGGCGGCGCCGTCGCCGCACCCTGCGCGGTGGGACCGGGATTCGACCCGGCCCTGCCCGGCACCCGGGCGCGGGTCGGGCTGCTCGACGCCGCGCCGCTGGCGGAGTCGTCCTTCTGGGTCACCAGCGCGATCACCAACGCGACCACCGCCACCAGCGCCACGGCGGAGGCGCCGACGATGCCCAGCAGCAGGCGCCGCGATTGCGTGGGTGGGTGATACGGGGTGTCGCCGGTCGGGGGGAAGTCCTGCGTGACTGGTCCGGTGGGGGGCGGCGGTGCCGGCGGCGCCGGCGGCGAGCTGAAGGCCGCGGTGCCGGCCGGCTCGGTCAGCGCGGCCCTGGCGGCTTCGGCGAGTTCCATCGCCGACTGGTAGCGGTGTTCGACGTCCTTGGCCATCCCGCGGGCGACCACCGCGTCGAGGGCGGGGGACACCCCGGACGCCGTGGTCGACGGCCGCGGCGGCGGGGTGTTCAGGTGCGCGTTGAGTTGTTCCTCGAGGCTGTCGCCGGCATAGGGACGCTTGCCGGTCAGGCACTCGTGCAGCACGCAGGCCAACGAGTACACGTCGGCGCGGTGATCCGTTGTGCCCCTGAACCGTTCGGGCGCCATGTAGGCGACGGTGCCCATCGTGTGCCCGGTCTGCGTGAGCGACGTGTCGGCCATGGTGCGCGCGATGCCGAAGTCGATCAGGTAGACGAAGTCCCGCGCCTTGGTGACCAGAATGTTCTTCGGCTTGATGTCGCGATGGATCAGCCCGACCTGGTGGGCGCTGTCCAGTGCGGCGGCCACCTGCTCGATCACCGCGACCGCGCGCTCGGGGGACAGCCGCCCGCCGTTTTCGTCGATGTATTCCAGCAAGTCCCGGCCCTCGATCAGCCGCATGTCGACATAGAGGCGCCCGTCGATCTCGCCGTAACCGTGGATCGGCACCACGTGCGGGTCGTTCAGGCTCGCCGCGATGCGCGCCTCTCGGCGGAATCGTTGCTGAAACTCCTGATCCTCGGCCATGTTCGGCGGCAGGACTTTCAGCGCGACGACCCGGTCGGTGGCGGCGTCGTACGCGCGATAGACCTGTCCCATGCCGCCGCGCCCCAAGACGTCCAGCAATTGGTATTGCCCGAAAGACTCTGACCCCACGCAACGACCTTAAGCGGTGGGCCGCCCGCGGGTCGGGCGATTGTGTCTAGTCGAGCAACAGCGACGTGATGGTGACCTCGGCCGCCGGGGCGCCGTCCTCGCCGCCGCCGGCGACACCGGCTTTGGCGATCTTGTCCAGGGTCGCCAGCCCGTCGGGCTGGATGGTGCCGAAAACGGTGTACTGGGGCGGCAGCTGGGAGTCCTTGTACACCATGAAGAACTGGCTGCCGTTGGTGCCCGGACCGGCGTTGGCCATGGCCAGGGTGCCGCGCGGGTAGAGGACTGGCTGCTGCGCCTTGGGGTCGTTCGGCGGGTACTGGTCGGTCGGATACTCGTTGGCGAACTGGTACCCCGGACCGCCCGTGCCGTCACCCTTGGGATCGCCGCATTGCAGGACGCCCAGGTCCGCCGAAGTGGTCAGCCGGTGGCACTTGGTGTTGTCGAAATACTTCTGACCGATCAGGCTCGCGAAACTGTTTACCGTGCAAGGCGATTCGTTGTTCGCGAGCATCAGGCCGATGCGCCCCTGGTTGGTGACCATGCTGGCGCTCACCGTCGCCGGATCGGTCGGCACCTTGCCGGTGCGCGGCGGCTTGACCTGCTTGGCGGCCGGTTCCGGGGACGCCGGGTACTGGCAGTTCGCGCCCAGATCGGCCGCCGCCTTGAACGGCGGCAGCGGCGGAACGGGCGGCGTCGGCCCGGCGGGGGTGGTGGACTCCGGGGAGCTGCTGGCGGCGGGCGAGGTGGTGCTCGCCGCGGTGCTGCTCTTGTGTTCGTGTTTGGTGCTGATGACCGTGAGCACCACCGCGACGACCACGGCCACCGCCACGATCGAGCCGGCCGCGATCAACGCGATCCGGCGCCTCTTGGCTTGCTTCGCGCGGCGCTCCAGCTGCCGCTCGAGCTTGCGTTTGGCGTTGGCGCGTCGCTGTTCGTTGGTCGGCACGGCCGTATGCCTCCATGGTCGGTAGGTCGGGGGCCCGCAAAAGGCGTCGGTGGCCAGCCCAGGCTAATGTGGGCGCCGCGACTGGTGTCAAGTGGGGCCCGTGGGAAACTGGGAACCGTGTTGATCACCGGATTTCCCGCGGGCATGTTGCAGTGCAACTGCTATGTGCTGGCCGAGCGGCCGGGAACGGACGCCGTCATCGTGGATCCGGGACAGCGGGTGATGGGCCAGCTGCGGCGCATTCTCGACGAGAATCGGCTGACCCCGGCGGCGGTGTTGCTCACCCACGGGCACGTCGACCACATGTGGTCCGCGCAGAAGGTGTCCGACACCTACGGCTGCCCGACCTACATCCACCCCGAGGACCGGTTCATGCTGAAAGACCCGATCTACGGCCTTGGCCCGCGGGTGGCGCAGCTGGTGGCGGGCGCCTTCTTCCGCGAGCCCAAGCAGGTCGTCGAGCTGGACCGCGACGGCGACAAGCTCGACCTGGGCAGCGTGACCATCAGCGTCGATCACACCCCGGGGCACACCCGCGGGTCGGTGGTGTTCCGGGCCTCGGGCGACAAGGACGTGGTTTTCACCGGCGACACGCTCTTCGAACGCTCGGTGGGCCGCACCGACCTGCACGGCGGCAGCGGGCGAGACCTGCTGACCTCGATCGTGAACAAGCTCCTGGTGCTCGACGACGAGACCGTGGTCCTGCCGGGGCACGGCAACGCCACCACCATCGGCGCCGAGCGGCGTTTCAACCCGTTCCTCGAGGGCCTGAGCCCGTGACCGAGTTCTCGGCGCCCAAGGGGGTGCCCGACTACGTTCCGCCGGACTCGGCGCAGTTCGTCGCCGTGCGGGACGGGTTGCTCGGCGCCGCCCGCCGGGCGGGCTACGGCGACATCGAGTTGCCCATCTTCGAAGACACCGCCCTGTTCGCGCGCGGCGTGGGCGAATCGACCGACGTGGTGTCCAAGGAGATGTACACCTTCGCCGACCGCGGCGACCGCTCGGTCACCTTGCGCCCCGAGGGCACCGCCGGGGTGGTGCGCGCCGTGATCGAGCACGGCCTGGACCGCGGCGCGCTGCCGGTCAAACTCTGTTACGCCGGGCCGTTTTTCCGGTACGAGCGCCCGCAGGCCGGCCGCTATCGGCAGCTGCAGCAGGTGGGGGTCGAGGCGATCGGTGTCGACGATCCGGCGCTGGACGCCGAGGTGATCGCCGTCGCCGACGCCGGCTTCCGATCGCTGGGCCTGGACGGGTTCCGTTTGGAGATCACCTCGCTGGGCGACGACAGCTGCCGCCCGCAGTACCGGGAGCTGTTGCAGGACTTCCTGTTTGGGCTCGACCTGGACGACGAGACGCGCCGGCGCGCCGAGATCAACCCGCTGCGGGTGCTCGACGACAAGCGGCCCGAGGTGCGGGCGATGACGGCCGACGCGCCGGTGTTGCTGGACCACCTGTCCGACGTCGCCAAGCAGCACTTCGACACCGTGCTGGCCCATTTGGACGCGCTCGGGGTGCCCTACGTCATCAACCCGCGCATGGTGCGCGGGCTGGACTATTACACGAAGACCACCTTCGAGTTCGTGCACGACGGCCTGGGCGCGCAGTCCGGCATCTGTCTCTTATACACAT
>NZ_LATC01000011.1:0-73300 GCF_001414075.1 Mycobacterium sp. UM_11
CCTCGGCCCCAACCGAATCACCACCACCCCCGGTCGACTGGACCCAGCCGAGCGCACCACCCCGGCCCCCCATGCCCATCGATCCACCCCGACAACCCGTCGCCACGACACCAGAAGCTCCGCCGGCCGAGCGGCCCAAGCAGCCCCCACCGGAGTCTGACCGACTGCAGCAGCCCCCGCCGGCCGAGCCGAAACCGCCTGCGCCGCAGCCGGAGCCGGAGCCGCGGACACAAGCCCCCGCCCAACATGCGCGACACGCGCGCCGCGCCAACCGCGGCGACGCCGATGGGCAGGACCCCACCAACACCGGCCCCAGCCGACACAGCCACCGCGCGAAACCGACCACTCCATCCGCCGCACCAAGCCCACGCGTCAGCCCGTCGGCGGCGAAACCGAATGGCGGCCCGGTACCGCCCGCGTCGAAGCAACGTGAACGCGACGTAGCCCCCACGCGTCCCGCGGCGCAGCGACCCGCCGAGTCGCCGGCCCAACGGGGTTCGCCGCCGGCGCCCGCGAACGGTGACCGCGGACCCGGCAGCGCCGTCACCCATACCGCTCCCAAGCCTGCCGACACCGCCGAGGCCGACGCGGTACCGCAACGCGGTTGGCGGCGTTGGGTATACGCCTCGACGCGCATCAACGTCGGCTTGTCCCGCGACGAGAAGTACGAGCTGGACTTGCACCGGCGCATTCGCCGCCTTCCGCGCGGCGCGCACGAGATCGCGATCGTCGGCCTCAAGGGCGGAGTCGGCAAGACGGCCGTGACGGTCGCGCTCGGCTCGGTGTTGGCGCAGGTGCGCGGCGACCGGATCCTGGCGTTCGACGCGGACGCGGACTCGGGAAACCTCGCGGATCGAGTGGGACGCCGGCCCGCTTCGTCCGTCGCGGATCTGCTTGCCCGCAAGGACCTTTCACACTATAACGACGTGCGCGCACACACCGGGGTCAACGCGGTCAACCTCGAAGTGCTCGCCGCGCAGGAGTACAGCTCGGCGCCGCGCCCGTTCAGCGCGGCAGACTGGCAGTACGCGGCCGATGCGGTGTCCAGGTTCTACAACGTCGTGCTGGCCGACTGCGGGGCCGGCTTGACGCGCGGTGTGCTCGCCACGGCATCCGGGGTGGTGATCGTGACCACCCCGTCGATCGACGGTGCGCGGCAAGCGGCCGTCGCGATCGACTGGCTGCGCAACAGCGGGCGACAGGAATTGCTGAGCCGCGCATGCGTGGTGATCAACCATGTCGCACCGGGAGAACCCAACGTCGCCATCACCGGCCTGGTACGGCAATTCAGCCAGCATGTACGGCCGGAGCGCATAGTGGTGCTGCCCTGGGACAAGCACGTCGGGGCCGGAAAAGAGATCGAAATCGGCCAACTCGACCCGGTCTACAAGCGTAGGATTACCGAGCTTGCCGCAGCACTGTCCGACGATTTCGACAGGGGTGAACGTCGTTGAGCGCGCCCACCGCCACTGCCGGCGCGGCCGCGACCGCGGGGACCGCCGGCACCACGCCCGCCAAGCCCGCGACCACCCGGGTGACCATCCTGACCGGCCGGCGACTGACCGATGTGGTGCTGCCGTCGTCGGTCCCGATCGACACGTACATCGACGACACCGTCGCCGTCCTGGCCGAACTGCTCGAAGACACTCCAGCCGACGTGCTCGCCGGCTTTGACTTCTCTGCCCAGGGCGCTTGGACTTTCGCGCGGCCCGGGGCCCCGCCGCTGAAGCCGGACAAGTCCCTCGACGACGCCGTGGTGGTCGACGGCTCGTTGCTGACACTGGTGTCGGTCAGTCGCACCGAGCGGTACCGACCGCTGGTCGAGGACGTCATCGACGCGATTGCGGTGCTCGACGAATCCCCCGAGTTCGACCGGACGGCGCTCAATCGCTTTATCGGCGTGGCGATTCCGATCGCGGCCACGGCCGTCTCCGCGATAACGGTGCAGGCGTGGTGGAACACCGGGCGGCACCTGTGGTGGCCGCTCGCGCTGGGCATCGCCGGGCTGCTGGTGCTCCTGGGCAGTTGGGCAGCCAAGAGGTTCTACCAGAACGTGAGTCTCTCGGAGAGCTTGTTGACGACGGCGGCGCCGTTGCTCACCGTCGCTGCGGCGCTTGCCGTTCCGCCCCCGCACGGAGCCGCTCCGCTGGGGGCGCCGCAGCTCGCCGCCGCGGCCGCGGCCGTATTGTTCTTGGCGCTGCTGACCCGGGGCGGCCCCCGGCGGCGTTCGGAGCTCGCATCGTTCGTCGTCATCACCGCGATCGCGGTCACCGCGGCGGCCCTTGCGTTCGGATACGGTTGGCAGCATTGGGTGCCGGCCGGTGCCATCGTGTTCGGGCTCTTCACCGTCACCAATGCGGCGAAGCTGACCGTCGCCGTGGCCCGGATCGCGCTGCCACCCATCCCCGCCCCGGGCGAGGCCGTCGACCATGACGAATTACTCGACGCCGTTGCGGGCCAAGAGGGTGGCGACGACAAGGAGGCCCGCACCTGGCAGGCCATCATCGCGTCGGTGCCCGACTCCGCCGCGCGCCTCACCGAACGCAGCGAACTCGCCAAGCGACTGCTGGTCGGGTTCGTCACGGCCGGCACCCTGGTGCTCGCGGTCGGTGTCATCGCGATCGTGGTGCGCGGGCACTTCTTCGTGCACAGCCTCATCGTCGCCGGGTTGGTCACCGTCACATGCGGATTCAGGTCACGCCTCTACGCCGACCGGTGGTGCGCGTGGGCGCTGCTGGCGGCGGCCGTCGCCATCCCGATCGGGGTGACCGCCAGACTGTGTATCTGGTATCCGCACAGCGCATGGCTGCTGCTGACCATCCTGGTCAGCATGGGCCTCGTGGCGCTGGCGATCGTCGGGGCGACGCTGTCAGTACGGCGCGTTTCGCCGGTCATGAAGCGCGTCCTGGAATTGCTCGACGGCCTCCTGGTGGCGGCCATCCTGCCAATGCTGTTGTGGATCACCGGGGTCTACGACATCGTTCGCAACATCCAATTCTGACTGTCACGACGGCGGCGAAAATTGCCGCGGTCCCGGGGCCGCGGGCCTGGTTAGGATATTCCCGACGGCAAACGCGCAGAGGAGACCGGCTGATGATCGAACCATTGGTCGTCGAGCCGTCCCGCCTGGAGACGGCCGGAAACACCTTGCGGGATCTGCCGTTTCCCTCACCGCCGGCGCCGATTGTCGCGCCCGGAGCGGATTCCGTGTCGGCGGCCGTGAACGCGACCCTGCCGATCATCGAATCACCGGTGGTCGACGGGTTGCCCGCCGTCAAAGCCGCGCTCACCAGAACCGGATCCAGCATCGCCGCCGCGGCGGGAATGTATACCGACACCGACCAGAGACTGGGCGACCGGCTGACCCAAGTCCAGTTTCTCGCGGCCACCAAGGAGTCTTCGGCGGGCACGTCGGGCGACAAACCCGACGGCGCCCCGGTGGATGACGAGAAACCCGCGCCGAAACCGACTCCGAAACCCCCGACACCCCAGCCCGACCAAATGGCCGGCGCTGGTGGGATGCTCGGGTCTGTCATGCAAGGCATGCAGGGGGCGATGGGAAGCATGCAGGGCATGCAGGGTGCCGGCGCCACACCGGCGCAGCTCGCGGACAGCAACAAGCCCGACGACGAGGCGCGCGACAAGAAGTCCGACGAAGAAGTGGAATCCGAAGCGTCCGCCGAAGGTGCGGCGCCGGGCAGCGAGACGTCGGAGGGCATCCCCACCCGGCCGCCGGCCGCGGCGCGATCGGAAGCGGCCCCGGCGGAGATCAACCTCTAGGGCGAGTCGCGCCTCAATGCGGCTGAGCTAGCCGTCCCATTTCGGCGACTATGGATCGGCGAAGCTCGTCGGGCGGAAGGTCGTGCAGTCCCGTGGCGGAGCGCAGGAACGGTTCGAACATCTGCCAGCCGAGCAACAATGCGCTGGCGTTCGCCGCTGCCAGCCGCGCCGCTTCCTCGCTGGGGTGCTGGGGCCGGATCTCGTCGAGCAGCCTGGCGGCGGCGGGGAAGCTGGACTGCAGCTGACCCGCCGGATACCCGTCCAAAAGCGCCCGCGCGATCACCCGCAACTGGCGGCCGCCGGCCGCCTGGATCTCGTCCGGGGTCCCGCCACGGTCCATCACCGCGGAGAGCTGGCCCGCCAGATGGTCGAGTACCGAGGCGACCAACTTCTCTTTGGTACCGAAATGCCGGAAGACCAGACCGTGGTTGACCCGCGCGCGGGCGGCGATATCGCGGATGGAGGCGGCAGCCGGTCCCCGCTCGGCGAATAACTCGCTCGCGCTCTCGAGGATCGCGGCGACCACCTCGTCGCGGCCCGTCGGAGAAATTTCCTGCTCCGGGGGGCTTGCACCGTCTGTAGTCATCTGTCTACACTACCTCATAACGCACTGTAGTCGGTTGACTACAGCCAAAGAGGGAGGAGGGCCTGGGCTGGACACCCCGACTGGCGTGCCGAGAGGCCCGGCCATCACGGCAATGCCCATTGACTCGACGGGGGCGGGCGCATTGAGGGGGCGCCCGCCCTGTCGCCTAAGCCGGGACGCAACTCGGCGGGGCCTTCTCCGATCCCGGCCGAGGGGTGCCGGGAAGGGTTGTAAGAGCCCGTTTTTCGGTGCGCGAGGGTTCGGTCGCCCGATTCACCGCGCGTCGGACAGGGCTGCGGTCAGCAACCCGGAGAGGTGCTTCCAGTACAGCCAATCGGCGACGGCCGAGCGCTGGGCGGCGGGATCGACCGCGGTGTGCGCCTCGTTGAGAACGACGTCTTGGGTGTGCTCGACGTAGCGTTGGAACGCCCGCAGGTGCGCGGCTTGGCGGCCGGGCGAACTGCTGGCCAGCGGCTTCATCACGTCAAACCACAGCATGGGCCGTTGATCGGCCGGGGGAGCGGCTCCCTCGGGTGCTGCCTGCTCGTCGGGCGGGGCCTGCTGGCCGGCCGCCGGCGCCGGCGGCAACATGCCGACCAGCCGGACGTCGGTGGTGGCGGCGAGCCGGTCCGCCGCCTCGGGATCGACCACCTCCAGGCGGGATCGGCCGACCATGTCGCCGCTGTCCGGAATGTCATCGGGCTTCAGCACGACCTTGGCCGCGCCGGGATCGGAGTTGGCCAGCTGCTGCTCGGTTGCGATGACCGCCCGCAGCTTCTTGTCGTGATGGTCGGCCCAGCCCTGCACGGCCAGCACCGGGTACGTCACCCAGCGCGCCCGGTCGGCAGCGGGAATCGCGTCGTCGGCGCTGGCCAGCTGCACGGGCTCGGGTAATTGGATCCCGTCGGGGATGTAGGCGATCCCGTAGCTGTTCGCCACCACGATCGAGCCGTCGGTGGTCACCGCGGTCACCCAGAAAAATCCGAGGTCGCTCCCGCCGCGCGTGCCCGGTGCGTTCAACGCTGCCGCGATGCGCCGCGCGAGCCGCAGGGGATCGGAGCCGCCGTCCCGGCGGGCGGCGTCGGCGGCGTCGGCGATGGCGTCGCGTTCGGCGCGTGCTTTGGAAACCGGGATGATCGGTGTCACCACAACCGCGTCCGCGGCGTCGGCATGGTCGATCGAGGACGTCGGGTCTCCGGCGTGTGCGGACGGCCGCGCTCCCGCCCGGCCGCCGGCCGCGGCCGGTTTGGTCGGGGCCGTACCGCCCGTCGACTTCGGGCCGGCGGCAGCGCTGTAAGCCCCGGCCCGGCCGCCGCGCGATCCGCCGCCCGATGCGCCCATGGGTCCGGCCGGCATGCCCGTCGCGCCGGCGGGCGCGGCGGCGGTGGACTCTTCGGTGCGGGGCGCCGCCGACGGCGACGTCAGCGACGCCGGTGTCATGCCCTTGCCGCGTCCACCCGCCGCGCCGAGCGGCTCGGCCGACGCCGCCGGGCTGAGCGGCGCGGCGGGACCCGAGGGGGCGCCCGGGCCGCCGCCCGGGATGCCGCCTGGCCCGCCCGGGGTGACGGGGGCGGGCGGGCGGGGAGCACCGGTGGGCGGCGTGGGCGGTTGGCCGGTAAGGGGAGGCATTCCGGTCGGCGGTGGCGCGCCGCCACCGGGTGATCCGGGTGGCGAAAGCGGGGGAGCGCTCGGGGGCGGTGCGACCGGCGCGGGTTGCGCGGGATCGGGCTGCGGGCGTTCCTCTTCCTCGGGCGGTGCGGGCTTGTCCGGGAGTGCGACCGGGGGAGGTTGTTTCTGGTCGAGGAGATCCTGCAGGGCGTTGTGCGGCGGCTTCCAGGCCTTACTCGCCAAGATGCGCTCGGCGGTGCCGGTGACCACTCCGAGATTCGCCCCGTACGCGGTGCCCACCACCGCATTGATCGCGGCGGTCCGCTCGGCGGCCTCCAGAGCCGAATCGTTTTCGAGCGCATCGATTTCCGCCTGCGCGGCCTCGACGATGTCGCTCACATCCCACTTGGCCTGGGTGATCGAATCGGCGACATACCTATGCCAGGTGATGACCGTCGCCAGGCCGTTCTGCAACTTCGTCAGCTCATCGATGTTGGTGCCGAGTTCGGTATTGGCGGCGGCGGCGGCGCCCCCCGACCAGAACCCCCCGTCGAAGAGGTCGCTTTGTTCGTGCTGGCAGGTCTCCAACACCTCGGTGACCCGCCGCAGCACATCGGTGTACTGCTGCGCGCGGTCGTAGTAGTTGTCCTCGTCCAGCTCGGGCCACGCGTCCGGGGCAAGCATCTGCCCGGCGTATTCGCTCGCCGGCTTCGCGACGCCCATCGCCTACTCCTCTCCCGGCGGCGCAAACCAACACCGCGGCCGCTGGGGGGTACCGGACATCATGGTTAGTAAGCGTAATCGAGGTTCGGCCAAGCCAACTGCGGCAAATTGCGCGGCCGCCGGCGCCGGCGGAGGGCGCAAATCCGCGGGCCGCACCGGGTTTCGCTCAGGTCAAGCCCAGGGTCTCTTTGAGTGAACCGGCGATTCCGGCGACCAACTCGATGAGCCGCTCGTGCTCGGCGTCGATCTCTTCGGTCGCGGCGGCTTGCGCGTGGCCGATCGCCTCGTTGATGCGCTCCATGACCGTCTCCGCGCCCAGCCGCAACAGGCCGTCCTCGATATGCAGACCGGTCAGGCACAGCCGCGCATTGAGTGTCACCTCGACGGTCTCGGATTCGTCGGTGGCGCTGAATGTTTCGGTGTCCCTGCGATGCTGCTGATCTTCCAGCGCGGACTGGAACAGCCGCGCCTGCCGCATGGCCTCGGCCACCTGGGGATGCATCTCGACGGTCATTGGGGTCCTCACTTGTCGGGTGTGCTCTTGCGCGGGCGGTTCCCGATGACGCCCTCAGTCCATGCGCGCTCCTCGGTATAGAGCGACTCGTCTTCCGATTGCACGCGTTTGCCTTTGCCCTGATTTTGGTTCTGGCCGGGGCCGCCCATCGGCGCCATACCGCCACCCATGCCGCCGCCTGCCGCGCCCGCCGCGGCGGGCATCGCGCGACCCGGTCCCCCGCCCCCGGGTCCCGCGCCGGCCGGCCGCGACGCCGCTTCGGCATCCACCGCGGGCTGCAAGGGCATCGATGGCACGCCGGCCCCGGCGCCACCACCCAACGACGCGGGCTTGAGTCCCGCCCCACCGGGCGCGCCGGCCCCCTTGCCCTTCAGCGCGTCCTGCATCGCGGCGTCCATGGCCGCCGGATCCGGCGGGGCTCCAGCCCCACCCATCCCCGGCGGCATCATCGGCGTCATGGGCGTCGGCGTCGGGGGAATGCCGGTTCCCCCACCGTCGAGGATGGGGTCGACGATGGTGTCGTCCCCGGGAGCGTTGGGGTCGGGCGGCGGGGGGATGTACTGGGCCCTCGGCGGCGTTTTCGGGCTCACCGGCGCCATCGGCAAGCCCGCGTTCGAAACGTAGAGCGCGAGTGACCGCTCGGATTTCGCCTGCAGGCTTTCGTACCAGCTGATCGCCATGTACAAGTAGTGGCCGCCGTCTTCGGTGTATCTCCGGTACCACCAGTCGTTCAGCTCGACCTCGTAATTCGTGGGGTGCTCGGCCTCGACCGCCCACGTCCCGTCCGGATTGCGCGAGGCGGAATCCCCGTAGGCCACTCGCGCTTTCTTGTGCGCGTCGACGACCCTGTTGGCCTGGCTGCCGAGCGTCACGCACATCTGTGCAATCGAGAGGATCCACTCGCGTTGGGTGTCGAAGTTGTCTTCGACGAGACTGCGCGCCTCACCCTCCCAGGAAACGAAGGGCCGGAACCGATAGGCCGTCTTCTGGAATTCGCGTTGAAACGCGTCCCATTCCTTCGCGAACGCCCGGAAGCCCGCGCCCTGATCGCCGGCCTCGATGTCCTTGGCCGCCTGCCTGACCTCGTAGTACGGGTATTCGAACGTCGGCGGCGGTTTCAGCGGCGGCAGTGGATCGTGGGCCCAGCTCTCGTCTTGCAGTGCCGACAGTTCACCATTTGCTCCCGCGGCCGCCCCCGAAGCCGACGAAGACCCATTTGTGCCGATGGCATCGATCGACGCCGCCGCCCCCTCGTCGACCTCTTCGTAGGCCTTGGCCGCGTTCCGTAGCGACTTGGCCAACGCTTTCCATTCGCGCTCACAGGTTTTCAGGTAGAGCCGCATCGCATCGGCCGACAGCGCGAGTTGGGTGGCGGCGTCGTTGACGAACGAAAGGGCGCACGGCGGCGGCGGATTGGTGGCGGGGACGGGCGGCAGCGGGGCCTCGATTTCGTCCGCCCGCTGCAAGAGCTCCTCGTACTCGACCTTCAGCATCTGGGTCACGTCGGGTCATTCTCCTTTTGCGCAAGCCGTCGGTGATTCCCGATGACCGCAGCCCGGCCCGGTCGCGCGGCGGTGGCCGATGCTGACCGCACCACCGGCGCGTGACACAGACGCGGCACCACCGAAGACAGGATGCGGTGCGACCACCATCACCCCTTTCGTAGTGCCGGATCCCGCGGGCGGTGCAGGGTGCACATACCGCTCACGATGGTTAATCCTAAGTCACCAAACAGTGCCCACGCGCAGCAATTTGCGCCCTGGCTTTCGGCTCTTTTCGGGCCGAATTCGGCCGGTCCGCAGGGGGTGGCCCGGCGAGATCCGGCCGCCTCGGTGTCCCGGGACGACGTGGGTTGCCGACCGCGTTTCGGCGGCTTGGGGCGCACTCCCGGCCGCCCGGAAAGGCGGTCGTTCTGCGTTACGCTCACCGCAGCCATGAGACTGGACATCCACCTGCAAACCCATTCGGAGACGAGCGTGCACGGCGGGCACCGGTACGTCGGCGCTCCGAAAAGCGAGATCATGCTCAGGTGCACACAATCGTTGGTCACCTCGATCAACGAAGCGTCGGGCGACATCCTGCTGCGCGTTTTCGACGATCACTCGTCGCCCGCCGCCATCGCGCCGCTGCACCGAATCCTCGACGGCTGCCGGCATCCGGTCGAATTCGTCGCGCTGACGGATCGCGGCTACAACGCGTCCTGCGTGGCATCGTTCTCCAGGGCCCGTGACGACGCCCGCGACCTCGTTTACTTCGTCGAGGACGACTACCTGCACGCGCCGTCGGCCATACCGGAGATGCTGGAGGCCCATGCGTTCTTCAAAGACAAACGCGGCGGCGCCGAAGTGGCCCTTCACCCATTCGATGATCCCGATAATTACCTCAGCCCGATATACAGCCGGCATGATTGCCGAATCCTGTACGGCCCCCGCCGGCATTGGCGAACGAACACGCACACGACGAATACCTGCTGGGTGGAAACCGCCACATTGAGGCGGAACTGGGAGCTTTTCGACCGGCTCGCGCGCTATTCGAGCACGCCCTACGGCCTCGAACATCACATCTTCGAGGAATCCACCATCAACAAGATCTGGCGCGAGCAGGTTTCGCTGTTCACCCCGCTACCGTCGCTGGCCCTGCACCTTCAATACGCGGCGCAGAAGGACCCCTTCCTGGACTGGCAACGGTGGTGGGAGGCGGCGGCGTACTGAACGCGCCGGGTCAGGGCTCTCGGTCCTCGAACAGCGCGCAGTAACTTCGCTGTCCGGCCGCCTTGAACTGTCGGTAGAGCTTGAACCTGATCTCGCCGTCGGCCAGCCGCGTCAAAAACTGCTCGAGGCCGTCGAAGAGGTCGTCGTACTGCTCTTCGAGCACCGCAAGGCGCGAGCTGGGACCTTCCGCCCGGTTGGTGTGCATGATGCGCAGCGCCAAAACGGAAAGCCGGTCGACGATCGTGCCGGGCGTTTCGGTGTGCAGCGGTGCGGTGTCGCCGGCATCGAGGCGCTCGAGCAGGCTCACGTCGATGTGCTCGACCGCCGCGTTGCGCCGGGCGTTGAGGTCGTCGATGCAACGTTTCCTGCGGGCTATCTCGCGGTCACTGACACCGGCCCGGCGAACGGCGTCTTCGTAATGCCACAGGGCGAAGTTCAGCGCGTGCACGTGTAGTGTCTTCGCCGAGATTCCTTGCCCCTCAACGGAAATCGCCGGCTCGGCGCAGTGCCACGCCAGCGCCCTGTCATAGAATTGACGCGCGGTCGAAAGCAGCCCCGAAGCGGTCGGGTCACCGCCGATGCTCCCGCGCAGCCCACCGCAGAATTCGGAGTAGCTGGTGGCCAGGTGCTCGAAGTAGTCGCGGGGGTCGAGGCCCGGCCGCGGGGCGAAGACGATGTCGACTGCCCTGTTTGGTTGCCCGGAATCGGTTGGCAGCTCGCACTCGTTGACCTCCACCGATACCCGAGGGATGGGCCCTGCGGTCGAATTCGCCCGCACCGCAAGCTGTCTCAACTTGGCCAAGACCTCGCCGTGGCCGCGGTCGCCGGCCGCCGCGACGCGGACATACCGCGGCTGCAGGCCGGAGTCGCCGGCGGGGGGATGCCCCTCGCAACCGCGAAGGGTACGGCCGCCGAGCGCGCCAACGCGCTGCTGGAGCAGCCGAATACCCGGCTCGAGCTGGGCGTGACAGCGCAGGCCCTGCATGCTCGCCGTCATGAGCGGCTCGCCATCTCGCGGACGGCAACATCTTCCAGAGCGCTGAGGGCCGTGTCGACGGTGATGTCCGTCATGGCCGCCATGTGAACGTGCCGGTGTGGCGCGAACCGGAAGCCCCATCTGTCTGGGTGGGTGGGACCGTAGAGGCCCACGCCCGGAACGCGTGCCAGGTCGGCGGCATGCAGCATGCACGAGTCGATTCCCAGGAACAGGTCGGCTTCGGCGACCATGCCCATCGCGAGGTCCAGCGGCAAGCCGAGGTGCGGGATGACCCGGTCGCGTTCGCGGCCGACGTTGAGCTCTTCGGGTCCCATCCCGACGACCCACACCACAAACTCACGGTGACGCACCAGGAACCGGTCCAACAGATCGATGAAACGGGTGACCGGCCACCGCTTGTTGAGCGACTTGGTGTCGGCGTGCACGGCCAGGACCTTGGTTCCGGCGGGCAGCGCGGCGCGAAGCGCCCGGATCTCCGTTTGCACGGACGCGGGGATGGGCACCGGCCCGGCATAGCTTTCGATCCGCGCGTCGGGATTGAACAGCCGCGCCAACTTGAACGTCACATCGGCCGCGTGCGGCAGGTCCCTGGGCACCACGATGTCGTAGGCGTCGCTCGTCGGAAAGCCGATGCTGGTCGTGGGCGCCAGTCGCTGCCGAAGCGGACGGACGAAAACGTTCGACGGCACGTCCCACGGCACGGCGTCGATGAACAGGTCGACGTCGCCGATCTCCGTGACGAGGGCGTCGTAATCCAGGACCCGGTTCGACGGCGGTCCCAGCGGCGGCCCGAAGGGAGGCGACCCGGTGATGTCGACGAGCCGCGCACCCAGCTCCCGGAAACACAGGTCGTAGCTCACCTCGGGGCAGACCAGTGTCATTGGCGCACTGAACAATTCGGCCAGCGCCCGCAGCGTCGGCAAAACCAGGACGGAGTCCCCGATAAGGGTGGAGAAATAGACCGTGGGCCTACGCGCCTGCAGCAGATGCGTTAGCAGGCCACGCTCAACCGTTACCGAGTGACCGCCCTGCAGCACCGTGAGTTCGCTCAACCCGACCATCCTTTGCCGAGCTTAAACCCGCGTCGGGCATGGTGAGTGCACGAATTCGTGAAGAAAGCCGCGTCCCTACTGCCCGCGTTCGGCGAGCTCGTCCATCGCCGCCAGCACCTCGTCGACGGTGATGTCGGCCATCGTGGTCTTATCGACGTGCCGGTGGGGCCCGAACCGGAACCCCCACGTGTCGGCCCGCGTCGGGCCGAAGAGGCCCACTCCCGGAACGCGCGCCAGATCGGCGGCATGCAGCATGCAGGAATCGATCCCGACGAAGAGGTCCGCCGCGGCGACCATGCCCATGGCCAGGTCGAGCGGCAGGCCGAGGTGGGCGAAGATCCGGTCGCGCTCGCGCCCGACGTTGAGCTCCTCGTGCCCCATGCCGACGATCCACGCCACGAAGTCGTGATGGCGCGACAGGAACCGATCCAACAGGTCGATGAATCTGGTGGCGGGCCAGCGCTTGTCCGGCCAGTTGGTGTCGGCGTGCACGACCAGCACCTTGGCGCCCGGGGGCAGGGCGGCGCGCATCGACCGCGCCTCCTCCTGGACGGGCGGTGGTATGGGCACCGGCTGGGCGTAGGACTCGATGCGCAGCGAGGGATCGAACAGCCGGGCCAACTTGAACATCAGGTCGGCCGCGTGGCATTCCTCTTTGCCGATCACGACGTCGTAGCCGTAGTCGGCGACGAAGCCGATGCTCTTCTTGGGCGTTATCCGCTGCACCAGCGGACCAATGATGGTGTTCGACAGCGCACTCCACGTCAGCGTGTCGATGAATACGTCGACGTCACCGATCTGTCCGGCCAGGGCGTCGAAATCGAACGGACGCCGCGACGGCGAAGGCGGGCCGGCGGATGCCGTGAACGGCAGTCCCGCGGTGTCGACGTGCCGGGAGCTGACCTCCCGAAAGCACAAGTCGAAGGCGACCTTGGGACAGATCATCGTGAGGGGGGCGGTGAACATACCGGCCAGCGCGCGCACCGCCGGCAACGTCAGCACCGAGTCCCCGATGTTCGAGACGAAACACAGCGCGGGCCTTGCCGCGTGCAACAGATCCGTCAGCGGCTCCGGCTCTGCGCGCACCGAATCGCGTCCGGGAGAACCGACATCTCGCTCGAAATCGCCCATGCTCCCGGCAGAGTCTAGACGCCGGGAGGGGCGTTGTCCCCCAATCCGAGTAGGCTGCGGCTCAGATCAAGCCGACCGTGTTCTGCAGCGAACCGGCGAGCTCGGTGAGGGTGGCGAAGAGCTGCGCCTGCTGCGCCCGCAACGCCGCCGAGGCGCCGGCCTGCGCGTTGTGCAGCGCCTCGTTGATGCGTTGCTGCACGGTGTGGGAGCCGAGGCGCAGCAGGCCGTCCTCGATATCCAAGCCGACGATGCACCGCTGCCCGTTGATGGTTACCTCGACCGTCTCGGTTTCGTCTGTGGCCGTGAAGGATTCGGTGTGCGTCCGGCGCATCTGGGACTCGAGGGCCGAACTGAATTGGTGCAACTGCTCGAGCGCCTGCGCCACCTGCGGGTGCGCGTCGGGGCTCATGCGAAGAGTGCTCATGAGGAAGGTCCTTAACCTCGGCTGAGTCTTGCGCGTGGGCCGACCGCGCTTGGTCCACGACCGGCTCGAGTCTAAGGCGCCCAGGCCGATCGCGCGCGTCGAGCGGAGTCGCCCCGGCGGGGCTCAGGACGCCGTTCTGCCGGCTCCGGGCAGGGTCTGTTCGTAGCGGCTTTCCTCCGGCGCGCTGACGGGCCGGATCGGCAGTTGCCGGTGTCTGGGGGTGCTGAGGACGTTGTGCCGCAACGTCACCCGCTCGACCCCGGCGTGCCGGCCGAGGTAGCTCGTCGCGTGCGGCCACGCCACCTTGGCCTCCGGCCCGAGCTGCGCTCCGACCAGCTCGGCGAATTCCCGGAAGTGCGGGCCCAAGGTGACGGTGCCACCGGCGGCCACGGCCCGCAGGACGAACTGGGTGAACACCCGGGCGTCGCCCAGGTTGACGCTCGTGTCGACGTCGTCGAACGGTAGATAGACCGGGTAGTGGCTCGCCGTCTCACCGACCAGCACGCCCGCCGACCCGATGGGCAGCTGACAGTGCCGATCGGAGACCAGGGTTTGACCCTGCAACGCGGCCCGCTGGCCACCGGACACCCGCTGGAACCCGCGGCGCTTTCCCGGCTTGTCTTTTGTGGTGAGCAAAACGGTGGATTGGGGCGTCGTCCCCGCCCCGACGCGGACCCTGACGATGGTGTGATCGGCCGGCGCCGCCCACCACACGTCCGGACCGCCGGGCGCGGTGTATGCGGTGGTGAAGCTGCTGCGCCCCTTGATCGTCGACCATCTCTCCCGTTCGAATCCGATGTCCGTGGCGCGGTCGTAGTCGTCGAAGCTGCGCCCGCACACCGCGTCGACCCCGTGCCTGGCCAGTTCGTCGGCGATCCTGGTCGTCGACGCCACCAGGTAACGGACCAGGCCCGCCACCCCGGCGTCGCGCCGCCCGGCCGACTTGCGGGCGCGCCGCGGATCGGCGCGGATGATGATCCACGTCCGGCGATGCGCCGGCGCCGGGTCCGAGCCGACCAGCTGCTCGTACATGCCCACCACGTCCGCCGCGGCCGTCTTGGCGACGCGATAGCCCGCCGAGACGACGTCGGCCTCCAGGTCGGGACAGTGCACGCACAGCAACTGCTCGAGCAACCGGGTGTCCACCACATCGTCGGTGTTCGCCTTCCCGTCGACGATGACGGTTGGGGTGAACGGACGCGGGACGAGCTCGATGACGGCGACCAGGACCTTGCCCTTCCACCGCACGGCGACGTGGTCACCCGGCTGCACGGTGGCTCCCACGACGGGCTCCGACGGCGTATCCAGCGGCCGCCGGCGGCGCACCAGCCAGGCGAAGAACGCGGCCACCCAGCCGAGTAACCGTCGACCACGGAAGGTGACCAGCGCCAGCAGCACCGCGACGCCCACGATGGTGGGGCCCGCCCACGGGTAGCGCGTCTTCAGGAACAGCAGGATGCACGGCGGGGCCAGCACCCCCAAGAACAGCGCGTACACGGTGCTGAACCGGAGCCCCAGTGATCGCATCGTCGTCACCGCCGCCGCAGCGCTCGGCCGGCCAGCGCGGCCAATCCCAGCGCCAGGGTCAGCCCGATGATTCCCAGCGCCACGGCCGTGATGGGGCCGTGATCGGGCGGCGGCACCGGCACCGGGGGCGCGATCCGCTGCACCGACGGGGCGTTCCCGGGTCCCGCCGGGAGGTCCCACGTCAGCGCCGCGACGGCATCGACGACGCCCGCGCCCACCGCGTCGTCGACGCCGCCGCCGGGGTGTCGCGCGGTGGCCGTGATCCGATTGATGATCTGAGCCGGAGGCAGGTCGGGAAACTTCTGCCGGAGCAGGGCCGCCACGCCGGAGACGTACGCCGCGGCGAACGAGGTTCCGGCGATGGGGACGGGACCGTCCTTGCCTGGCAACGCATCCACCGGCTCGCCGTTGCCGCCGAGCGCGACGATGTCCTCCGCGGGTGCCGCCGCGCCCACCCAGGGTCCATTCATCGAGAACGGGCTCGGCGCCCCGTTCTGGCCGACGCCGCCGACGGCCAGCACCAGCGGCGCGTACCACGCCGGCGTGACGATGGTCTGCACCTGCTCCCAGCCGCGGGGATCGTTCGGCCGGGACGCGTCGGGCGGGGGGTTCTGCGAGCAATCGCCGCCGGTGTTGCCGGCCGCGACGATGACGACGGCGCCCTTGACATTGACCGCGTAGTTGAGCGCGGCGCCCAGGGACGACTCGTCCACCGGTTTGCGCACCTTGAAGCAGGCCGCCTCGCTGATGTTGATCACGCCGGCACCCATGTTGGCCGCGTGCACCACGGCGCGGGCGAGGCTGCGGACGGACCCGGCCGCCGGTGAGGCGTTCGGGTCGTTCTGGTTGTTCTGGTTGTCCTTGGCCTCGAAGGCCTCCGACGTCTGGCGCACCGAGATCAGCCGCGCGTCGGGCGCGACACCGACGAACCCGTCGGTGAGCGAGGGCCGGCCGGCGATGATGGACGCGGTGAGCGTGCCGTGGGCGTCGCAGTCGGAGAGGCCGTTGCCGTCGGGGACGACGAAATCGCCGCCCGGCTCCGCCGGGACCCGGGGTGAGGCGTCCACGCCGGTGTCGATCACCGCCACCGTGACCCCGGCGCCGGTCGCGAATCGCTGCGCCTGCCCGACGCCCAGGTAGGCGTTGGCCCACGGGGCATCGTGAAAGTTGGTGCCCGGCAACGTCAATGGCGCACGGCAGACGCGGCGCTGTTCCAGGGGCTGGTCGGGTCCGGTCGTGTCCGGCGGCACCGCGGCCGGGTCTATCGAGGGTGGGGCGACCGCGGCGGCGGGCGGCGCGGTGAGCAATACGAACATGAGCGCCACCGTGATCGGGAAGATACGGTGCACCTCCGGACACTCCAATCGCTTCGCCGCGGCGGCCGCACTGGCTCGCCGCGGGCCTGCGAGCATCCTAAGCTTTCCGGGCCGCGTCCCGAACGCTTTTTAGGAGGCGATCACCAGACGATGGCGGCCATATCGCGGTTGTCCGAACACACGCTGCGCACCGCGGCCTCGATGTCGGGGGCGGTGATGATCTGCAGATCCTCGACCGTCACCGGCTGGCCCGCGCGCTTCTGCCCGACCACGCGGGTATCCCGGAAACCCTCCGCACGCTCAATGACGTTGCGGGCGAACCGGCCGTTCTGCATGGCATCGATGCCGTTGCGCCCGCCCGGAGTCGTGTAGTTACGGATCGTGGTGGCCGCGTCCAGGAACGTGGCCCGCGCCGCGTCGTCGAGCTTGCTGGCGCGGGGCGCGGCGTAGCGGTGCCCGATCTCGACGATCTCCGCGGGCGAATACGATTCGAACCGCAGCTTGCGGTTGAACCGCCCGGCCAAACCCGGGTTCACGGTGAGGAATTCGTCCACCTGGTCCTCGTAACCCGCGCCGATGAAACAGAAGTCGAAGCGGTGCGCTTCCAGCGCCACCAGCAACTGGTTGACGGCCTCCATGCCGATCATGTCGGGTGTCCCGTCCTGGTGCCGCTCGATCAGCGAGTAGAACTCGTCCATGAAAATGATTCGGCCCAGCGACTTTTCGATCAACTCGTTGGTCTTGGGGCCCGACTCACCGATGTAGTGCCCGCAGAAGTCCGAGCGGCGAACCTCGCGAATTTCGGGGTGGCGCACGATGCCCATTCCGGCGTAGATCTTGCCCAGCGCCTCGGCGGTGGTCGTCTTGCCGGTTCCGGGCGGTCCGACCAGCAACATGTGGTTGGTCTGCCCCTCCACCGGCAGGCCGTGCTCGAGGCGCATCATGCGCACTTCGAGCTGGTCCTCGAGCGCCGACACCGCCTGCTTGACCGCCGCCAGACCGACCTGCTTGGCCAGCAGGGCGCGGCCCTCGGCGAGCAGCTCGGCCCGCCGCTCGGCGGTGGCGTCGTCGTCGAGCTCGTCTCGGCTCTTGGCCGTCGACACGTCCCAGCGGTCGGTGCGGCTGGCGATCGTCTCCTCGTCGGTCACCACCAGGTGCAGGTTCGGGTCGGCCAACGCCTCCTTGGCCGCCTCGGTGAGGACCCCGTTGATGGTCGCCTTCGACAACCAGACCTGGGCCTTGTCCTCCTCGCGCAGCTGGCGGTGCACCATGCCGCGGACGTACGCCAAATCGGCGACCAGCAGCGGGATATCGGCCGGCCCGATCGAAGCGGTCAGCACGTCCGCATCGAAGCGGCCCGACGCGTTGGTCTGCCCGATCACGTCGACGCGGTCCAGCCAATCCAGCGCCACCCGGCCCTGCCCGAGGTGCGCTGCCGCGTGGGCCGCCAGCGCGCAGATCGAAGCCGTCACCGCCGACATGATGATGGCCTGTGGCGGCAGCTCCTCCGCGGCGGCCAGCAACACATCCGGCCAACGCTGCGTGGTGTACATCAGGAATGCGCGGGCCAGCTGGTGCCACTGATAGTTGGCCCAGGAATCCAATAGGTCGCGGTTGGCCAGCAGCCGGTCCGCCTCGGGGTACTCCCCGGCGATGGTGAGTGCCGACGCCAACGCCAGCCCGACTTGCGAGGCATCGGTCACGGTGATCCCGATGTAGGGGCCCAGTTGGATCTCGGCGGCGAGCGTCTGCCCGATGCGGGTGGTCTCGCGGTGCAACCATTCGCTGGCGGCATACAGCTTCTTCAGCGATGCCAGGTCGTTGTCACCGCAGGCGATGCGGCCCAGCCACGCGTCGGCCATCGACGAGTCGGCATCGGTGGCCGCGACGAACTCCGGCAGTGCCGCCGCCCGGCCCTGCCGGCTCTTGATCGCCATGGCCCGATCGAAATGCCTACGGGCAGTTTGTAAATCACCCATTGTGTGCGCTCTTCAAACTCAAACTCGCTGACGTACTAGAAAACCGACATGGTGACCGGATCGAGGCTGACATAGCGGTTCTCGGCGCGGAACATGTCCATCTCGACGAGCCAGTCCTTGCCGGCCGCGCTGACCCGCACCGTGGCGGGGCCGATCTGCTCGATGATCACCTCGAAGTTGTGCCGCTGCCCGTCGGGCAGCCTCGTGCCCGACGGGGCGACGGTGATCACGGTAACGGGTCGCGGGGTCGGCGAGATCGGGCCGACGTGCTCCACGACGCTGACCGTGGTGCGCGGCGCGGGCCGGGGCGTGCTGACGACGCTGATCTCCGGCATCCGCACGGTGGCCCATCGCGTGGTGTCTCGGGTGTGCACGCAGACGCGCTCGCCGGCGCCGGCGGTGCGGATCACGATGCGCTTGGCGATCGGGTCGTCGGCGGCCACGAAGACCCGCGACAGCTCACCGGCATCGGTGACCGGGATCAGCAGCCGGTCCCCGTTGCTCAGCTTGCCGATCAGCACGCCCGACGGGCCGATCTCGGTGACCAGGTGCTCGGGCAGGCGGCTGGGTCGCAGGGCGCGCAGGTAGGGTCGCGGCCCGGACATGTTGGCCGCGGCGGCGGCGGCCTGTTCCCCGTTGAGCCGGCGCAAGATCACGCTGGGCGCGGTGGGAGCCGGCGTCGGTGTGCGCACGGTGATGGTGGCGGTGCAGGTAGCGTCCGGATACAGGGTCAGGTTCTGGATGACCTCGTCGGCGCGCAGCGTCCAGGCCTGGGACAGCACGCGCGACGTGATCGCCTCCGGGGGATACGCGTAGGTCGTCATCCAGCCCGCCTCACCGCGGATGGCCTTCCACCTCTGCGTGTCCCCCTCGATGGCGTCGCACCCCAGCCGCCGATCGAGCTCGCCCAGGTCGGTGGCGGTGGCCACCTTCGCCCGCAACCCCTGGCAACGCAGCAGTCCCGCGATGCGCTGTGCGATCGAAATCGCCGCGGAGCCAACGGTTGTGCGCCAGCGCAGCGCTTGCGTGTTGTCGATGATCGACAGCCGCATGATCAGCCACGTTTCGCGCCGGCCCGCATACGGCGGCGTGCCGATCTCCGAGTCATACACCCGCGGATAGTCCCCGATGGTGCCGTGCCGAGAGCCGAGCGAGACGACGCTGATCGAGTCGAGCTGCAGCCCCAACGCCTGTTGCATCATCGGCACCAGTTCCACCACGTCGATGACGTTGTCCGTCTCGACGGTCACCGAACCGGTCACCGTGGTGGCCCGGTGCGCCCTGCCGAGCAGCTGCACCGCCACCACCGCGACACCGTCCTGCACCCGAACCCCACCGCCGGATCGGTTGTTGGCCACCGTGATTGGCGCATCCCAGCGGATCGGGCGCCGGCCGTGCCGCCACAGCACCAGCCATGACCACGCCGGCTGACCCCACCAGCGGACGAACACCAGCGCGATGCCGACCACGACGGCGATCGCCGCGCCGATGTAGCCGCCGGCCGCCCAGCTCGCCACCCCGAGCAGGAAGATCACCCAGACCCCCAGGACCCGCCGATTGCTACCCGGGCTGAACCCGGTCAGCTTGGTCCTCACCGCGCCCGCCTCAGCCGCGCGGCGACCGCGGCCACCAGCACACCGGCGGCCACCGCGCCGATGAACCCGATGGCGACGTTGCGCGCCCGGTGATCGGCCGGAGGGGGCGGCGGGGCGGGCCGGATCACGCGGGTTTGCGCGCCGGGCGGCAGCCGGTCACCCGGCGGGATGTTGAACGTCAGTGCCGCAACGGGATCCACCAGCCCGTAGCCGACCTTGTTGTCCACGCCCGCCGGCGGATTGTGCGCCGACTGGACGATCCGGTTGATCACCTGGTGCGCGCTCAGGTCGGGAAACTTCGCCCGGACCAACGCCGCCACGCCGCTGACGTACGCGGCCGAGAAGCTGGTGCCCCAGAACGGCATGTTCTTCTCGCCCGGCCTCGACGGCGGGTAGGCGTTGACCGGCCCGCCGCCCTGCGGCGACAGACCCATGATGTGAGTGCCGGGCGCCGCGACGCTCACCCACGGGCCCGACATGCTCTTGTCGAGCGCGGCGCCGGTCGCGTCGACCGCACCGACCGACAGCACGTAATCGGAGAACCACGACGGCGACGAGACCACCTTCACCTGATGCCAGTCCCGCGGATCCGACGGATCCAGCGGGTCGTACATCGGGTTGTTGTTGCAGCCGGCTTCCCCGTCGTTCCCGGCCGCGGCCACCACCACCGCGTCCTTCACGGTGGCGGCGTACCACAGCGCCGCGCCGAGCGCCCGCTGGTCGGCCGGGGCCGCGGCCGGCAGGCAGGCGGTGACCGAAATGTTGATCACCTTCGCCCCCATGTTGGCCGCGTGGACCACCGCCCGCGCCACCGTATTGAGCGTGCCGGCTTTGACCTTCTCGTCGGAGTTGGGGTCGCCGGGTGGCGGATTGACCGGCTCAAAAGCCCGGGAGGACTGGCGGATTGAGATGATCGTCGCGTGCGGGGCCACCCCGACCACCCCGTCGGGCGCACCCGGCGGGAGCGGGGGCACCGCGGGTTCGTCCTCGGTCTGCGGATCGGCCGGCCCGTTGGAGGCCGCGGTGGCGCCCCCACCCTCGGGCGGCGGGGGCGGCGGCGGTGGCGGTGGCGGGATCACCTGGGTGATCGTCACCGGCGGGGGTGGCGGCGGTGGCGCCACCGGTGGCGGCACCTCGACCGGGGGCGGCGGCGCCCCGTTGGCCGGCGGTGGTCCGGCGGGCGGCGGGAAGGCCGGCGTCGACGGCATCGGGCGCGGCATCGGCAGGACGCCTTGCGGCGCGGCGGCGATGATCGAGCCCACGATCGTGCCGTGCGCATCGCAATCGGACAGGCCGTCCTCGCCCATGATGTAGTCACCCCCGGGCACGGCCGGCAGTCGGGGGTTGGGCGAGACGCCGGTGTCGATGACCGCCACCGGAACACCGGTGCCGGTGCTGTACTGCCACGCCTTGGTGATGTTGAGCAGGTTGAAGCCCGGCGCCAGTTGCGCCACGTCGGGGTTGCGCACCGTAATCGGCGTCGAACAGCTGTTGGCGCGCCGCATCGGTTGATCCGATCGGGGCGGCCCGTCCGGTGGCACCATTCCGGGATCCACCTGGGGCGGCGTGATCGCCTGCGCGGCAGGGACATTCGCGGACAGCGCGACGAGGGTGACGGCGCCGGCCACCGCCGCGGCCCTTTTCAGTGGCGAATCCACGTGAACAGCCCTCCCAGGGCCGCCGCGGCGGGCAGCAGGACGATGAACGCCAGCACTTCCACCCATTCCACCGTCAACCGGATGAAGGGCCTGAACCGCACCGTCGGCACCAACAGCGCCGCGGCCAGTCCGCAAGCGGCGAAGGCCGCCACCGCCGCCGCGGGCCAAAGCAGCCCGCTTGTAACGTCTTTCGGCTCTGCGAGCGCGTATTTGAGCACTCCGGCGCATACCGCGGCCGCCGCCCCGCAGGCGAGCGCCACGGCCTGGTACTTGGCGGCGAATCCGCGGCCCTGCGTGATGAAGATGCCCACCACCAGCCCGGCGACCACCAGCGCCAGCCAGGCCCACGGGCGCCCGGGCGTCAGCACCCCCCACACCGCGGCGGGCAGGACGAGCGACACCCCGACGCACACACCGACCTGCACCGCGTTGACCAACCGCGCGGAGGCGGCGATCGCCGCGCCGCGCGCGGTGATGTCGGTCAATTCGTTGTCCTCGTCCTCGGATTCGTCCTCGCTGACCGGGGAGACGGTGTCCACGGGCATGCCTTCGCGGCGCGCGAACAGGTCGCGGCCGGTGATCGACCCGAAGTGCGGCGGCCGCACCCGAGCCACCCAGAGCGCGATCAGCGGCGTCATCCGCACCAGGATCAGCAATCCGACCAGCACGCAGATGGCGAGCACCTGCGCCGAGGCCGGCCGGAACATCCGGACGAGGGCGACCGCGGCGAGGATCCCGCACACCGTCACCACCGCGGTGACGACCGCGGTCTGCCACCGCTTGCGCGTCATCACCCCGATCGCGATGGCCCCCAGGATCACGATCACCAGGCCGATCAACCCATGGGCCGCCCCCAGCGCGCCGGGCGGCGCGCAGCCGCCCGCGACGGCCAGCAGCACGACCGCGAGCCAGCCGAAGCCGCTGAACAGGTCGCGGCGCTCGCGCCAACCCCACCAGACCACCGAGGCCGCGACCACCAGCAAGACGCCGACGGCGCCGGCCACCGCGGCGGGGACGGGGCCGTCGGTGAACGTCCGCGCGCGCAGCGTCAGCGCCACCACCACCGCCGCGGCCATCGCGATGATCGCGATCGCGGTGTGCGCGGCGGTCAGCGGCGTCACCGGGGCGAACATTCGGTCGCCCCCGTCGCGACCGAGCCACTTGCCCATGGCCGCCAGCCCGGTCGACAGCGACTCGTACTGCGGTTCGAAAGACTCGCCGTCGACCCGGGGCACCAGCACCAGGGTGTCGCCGTCCTGCACGCCGAGCTCGTCAAGGCTCTTGTTGATGTCGAGCCGCACCCCGTTGATCTTGTGCAGTTCGTAGCTGCCCGCCGGCAACGTAATGCCTTCGAACCCTTTGCGCTTCAGGTCGGCGTCGAAGAGCTCGACCATTCCCTCGAAGAATCCCTCCACGGGAATTCCGGCAGGGAAAACTTGGGAGCAGAGATGCTTCTCGTAGGAAATGTTGACCGCACAGCGCGCCGGGAAAGCGACCTTATGCGCTGATGTCACGGCGCCGTCCGCTCGGCATCTGGAATGTATTTGTCGGCCAACCCGGCGGTAATTTCAAAAAGCCGCAACCGTGTCTTTTTCTTCAATTCATGAACCGTGTCGATGAGCCCGCCTTTGGCCAGGTGCGGATCGAACGGCATCTCTTCGACGGTTGCGCCGACTTTGCTGAACCGTTCCGTCAGGTAAGCGAGCGCATCCTTGTCGGTGATCTCGTCGGTGTGGTTGATGATCACGGTGCTGCGCGAAACCAGCTCGTGGTAACCCTGCGACCGCAGATAGTCCACCGCCCGCAGCACCGGCCGGGACCGGTCGGCGGTGATGCCGGAGACGAACACGAGGGTGTCGGTGCTTTCCAGGACCGGCTTCATCACCTCGTGTTCCAAGTCGGGCGAGGTGTCGACGATCATCACGGTGTGCGTGCGCCGCAACCGCGACAAGACCCCGGAGAACATGGCCGGCACCAGCGGCCGGGGCTGGTCGGACGTGCGGTTTCCGGCGAGCACGTCCAGCCCGATCGGGTTCTGCCCCAAGTGTTCACGAATGTCCGCATACCCCTGGACGTCGGTGTCGTTGATGATGGCGGTGTAGTCGCCCGGCGGCGACTCGTCGATGCGGTCGGCCAGCGTGCCGAAACCGGGGACGGCGTCGATCGCAATCACGTTCTGCGGGCGGCACTCTCGGAACACACCACCGATGCAGGCGACCATCGTCGAGACGCCGACGCCACCCTTACCCGAGACCACCGTGATGACGTACTGCCTACGGATGTGCCGCCGGATGCGGTTCTGCAGGTCCCGGTAGTGCCGCTCGCTGGGCGATTCCCCGGGGTTTATTTTCTTAAATGAGATGACGTAGATGAATTTCCGCCAACCCGAGCCTGGAGGAATCTTTCGAGGCGCCGCCAGATCGGTAATGCGCATGGTGTCCGATACCGAATCGGGGAAGTTGCGGCTCCCTGACGGATCCCCCCGTCTGAGCGCCCCTTCGTCCGACATATTCGGGTCATTCCAAGGGCTCGTCACTTCGCGATGCTAACACGCTCGGCGATACCGCGTTTACCGATCAACAGACCGTTCAAGCGCGTAAGGGGTTGCCATTCCACGGCATTGGTTTACTGACTTATCTTGAGTCAGTTGAGAAGTCGGCCCGTCCGGTCAGACCACCCGCCGATACGAGTACCACTCGTCGCCGGCGGGCAGGCGCCGGATGAGCCGCTGCACCGCGCCACTGATGTCGCTGCGCGACCCCGGCGAAAGGATCTGGTAGCGGCGCTGGCCCGAGATGACGTTCTCCACGCAGACCCGGCCGGCCGGGGTGTCGATGATGGACACGGTCGAATCGCCGACCGCGATCCGCGCCATCTCGTCCGGCCCGACGCCGGCCTGCAGGCCGACGATGTGCGCGTGCGCCGAACGGGCGGGATCGGCGGCCATCGTGACGATCTGCATCTGGTCGACGTCGAGGTTCTGGCCGAGCAGAAACTCCTTCAGGCTGGCAGCGTCGCGCACCGAGGCGAGCAACTGCTCGGTATCGAGCGTGACCGGTTTCAGCGGCGCCACCTCCGCCACCCCGCACAGCCGCTCGACCTGGCCCACCACCAGGTCGCTGGCGCCGTTTTCGTTGCTCGCGGTGCCGGCGGGATAGAGGCGCACCAAGTCTTCGTGGCGTTCCAGCACCACCCACCATGAGGCGAATCGGCAGATGGTCGCCCGGGTGGCCTCGCGCCCGGGAACCGAGATGTTGATCAGGAGGCCCAAGTCGCGCCGCAACAGCACGGTGAGCCACTCGCGAATCATCGGGTCGGCGTTGCCGGCCTCGTCGAGCGCGCCCGCGGCCGTCAACTCGGCCGCCACCGGGTGGCGCAACGCGCGTTCGGGGGTGTCGAGCCGCGGTATCAGCGGGCGCAGTCCGAGCTCGGGACAGGTCTGCTCCACCCCGCAGACCGCCTGCAGCACCCACAAGCCGTCGACGGTCGTTGTCAGCATGTCGGTTTCCTCAGCGGGCAAGGGCGCCAAAGGTGGGGCATGGACGCGCGGCGCGCCTGCCCCACCTTTGCCTCGGAGTCAGAACAGGCCGGCGATGTGCTGGTCCGTGCTGAGGGCGCCGTCGAGCACGTGCGACGTGGTCTGCCCGTGCTGGCGGATCGTGTCGATGAGACCCTGCAGCCCCGACAACATCTGCGCCTGCGCTTCGAAGAAGCCCGACGCGCCATGGCCGGCGAAGAATTCCTGCAACGCGTTCGTCCGGTTCGAGGTGTCATCGAAAATGCCCTGCAACTGGCCGGCGCGAGAAGCGACATCGGTGGCGAAGTCGGCGACGGCCCCCGGGTTGTAAGTGATTGGGTCGGACATAATTAAGTTCCTTTCAAAAGCCGTTTATGGATTTACGAGTGCGGGGCGGGATTCAGGATCCGCCGTGACCGAATAGGGCGCTGAAAGCGTGCGAAGAATCCGCCTCGTGACCCTCCATCAGGGCGGCGGCCTGCTTGAGGCCCTCGGCCAGCCGGGTGCCGCCGTTCAAGACCTTGTTGAGGTCGTTTTGGACCTCGATGGCCGTCGCGTGCGACGCGACCACCGCGTCACCGGACCATGTCGACGGGTTCATCACGTTTTCCTGATTTGCGACGTACCCCTGGCCGATACCAATCGCGTGTTCCATGTTCGCCTGGATGGCGTTGGAAGTATCGCGAAGCATTTGCGGTGTCACCTTGATTGTCACTGAATTCTCCTTCTCCGGTTGGCCGCCCCCCGTAATGCCTGGGGCATGGAGCGAAGTGTATGGCGGCTATTTATACCTGTCGATTCACCCTCAGCCGGGCCGGCTTCACACCCGATCGTCGACAACCCGCACTGTCGCGGGCTGTTCGGATTTGTCTCGAGATCCGCGTTCTCCTCCCGCCCCATGCCCCACCGGCATGCCGCCCATCGGTGTACCGCCGCCGACCGTCGTGGTCTGCGGACGCATGGCCTCGGCGCCCAACGCCCCGCTGGGCCGCAACCCCACCGGCCGACCGCTGCTGGCCGGTTCGAACGCGCTGACCGGACGGGTGAAGCTGGTCGCGGGCATGCCCCCGGCGCCCATCGCCGCGCCCCCGCCGCCCCCGGACGCGCTGACGGCCGACATCTCCGTCGCCGAGACCGCCGACACCCCGGGTGCCGCGCCGGCCATGGCGCCCGGGTTGGCGAACATGCCCATCATCGATTGCAGCGGCTGCATCATCTGCATCGGCGCCTGCATCATCTGCATGGGCGCCTGCATCATCTGCATCGGCGCTTGCATCACCGACTGCAACGGCTCCATGAACGAGCCGGCCTGGCTCATGAAGTCCTGGCCGCCCGACGCCGCCTGGCCGGCGCTCGAGGTGCCCTGCTGCGCGCCCTGCAATGCGGAGCGCATGCCGTCGCCGGCGCCGACTTGGGCGGCCGACTCGGCGACGGCCGAGGCCGCCTGCGCCGGCGCCGCCGGCGACGCGCCCATGGTCGCGACGGGCGGGGCGATCGCGAGGCTCTGGGTCAGCGACGTGAGGATGGCACCGTAGCTCGCGCCGACGGCGGAGTTGTTGGGCCACATCACCCCGAAGTACTGGACGTCGAGCGAGACGATGCGCGGGGTCAGCGCCCCGAGCACGAGGGGGTTGATGCAGTTGTCGACGCCCCATTCGTCACGGTTGGCGATGCACTCGGGCGCGGGACGCATGGAGCCGTACGCCATCTGATACGCGGACACCGCGGTGGCGACGGTGGGCGGCTTCACGTCGACCCAGCCGGCCAGCCCGTGCAGCGCGGTGTTGAGCATCGTGACGTTTGCGACCGAAGCCACCGACCCGGCGCCCAGCCAAGATGCGGACGTCGTCGCAGTGTTGATCGCCGACGCGACACCTGAGGCGTGGTGGGTGGCTGCCAGAGCCATCCAGGCGGCCTGGTTGGCGAGGTGCGTGCCCACCCCGACGCCGCCCTTCAGCAGCAGATCGTTCTCCTCAGGCGTACGCGCGGCCCACCCCGGATCGGCCATGCGTACTTCCCCCTTTTAGAGCATTCCGCCGGCCGCGAGCGCGGCCATGCGGGCGGCCTCCGTCGAGACGACGGTCGCCGAAGCCAGGCCCTGCGCCCCGGCGAACAGGCCGCGCTGCGCGGCGTGCTCGGACACCACACCCAGATAGCTGGCGCCACAGGCGTTCAGGGCCGCCGCGAACATCGCCGAGTCGGGGTCACTGCCCATCGGTAGCGCACCGAGCAACGCCGGCGCCGCAGCCGAAGCCGCCGCCTCGGTTTCGGCGCTGATGGCCGACTCCGCGCCTGCCGATGCCAGAACCGCCTCTGGCTGCATCGACATAGTCATGATTTCCCTCCGATTGCTCAACGTCATAAGACGGGCTTGGCGCATCAGTCTAGTGCGGTTCGACCGTTCGTGTATTCACTCGCTTTCTCCGAGGCCGGAGGCCGAAAATTCCGCGGTTGATCTGACCGCCGGTATTCCCGCTATCAGTCATCCGTCAAACAATCTCGTATGTCACTGCAGGCACAGGGGCCACGTAGGCACCGGCCCGAACCGTCGATTCGGCTCGGTCATGCAAATGCGTGGCAGTAATCGGCAATCCGCCCATTGTTGGCGGTATTAGCGCGAATTCGGCCGACCGCCGCAATTTCGCGGCCGCAATAGCGGCCGAGGCTACGCGGGGCCGCGCCCATCGCCGGCCAGGTTCAGCAGCAGCCGCGTGCCCCCAAGCGGGCTGGTCTGCAACGCCGCCGTGCCACCGTGCAGCTCGGCCTGCTGGGCGACCAGCGCCAGGCCCAGGCCGGATCCCGACCGCGATGCCGTCGACCCCCGGGCGAAGCGCTCGAAGACCGAGGCGCGCTCCGACTCCGGGACGCCCGTTCCGTCGTCGTCGATCGCGATCTGGACGCCCTCGCTGGAGCTGCTGACGGTGAGCAGAATCTTCCCCGCGTTGCCGTGCTTGACCGCGTTGGCGATGGCGTTGTCGATCACCAGCCGCAACCCGGTGGGCAGCCCGACCATCAGCACCGTGGGCGACGGCACCAGCGACACGTCCACATCCGGATAGACCCGCAGCGCATCGTGCGCCGCGCGGTCGAGAAGTTCAGTGATGTCGAACGGGACGAAATCGTCGACGGTGGTGAGCTCACCCTGCGCCAGCCGCTCCAGCGCCGTCAGCGTCGCCTCGATGCGGCTCTGGGTGCGGATGACATCGCCGATGACCTCGTCCCGCTGCTCGCGCGGCAGGTCCAGCGTGGAGAGCACCTCCAGGTTGGTGCGCATCGCCGTCAACGGGGTGCGCAACTCGTGGGAGGCGACGGCCGCGAAATCACGGGCCGACTCGAGCGCGGCTTTGGTGCGCTGCTGTTCGTTGCCGATGCGCGCGAGCATGCCCTCGACGGCCTCGGCGATCTCCACGGCCTCGCGCACCCCGCGCACCTGAACCTCGTCGGGACTGGACTGGGCGTTGATGGCGCGGGCCTGCTGCGCCAGCAGCAGGAACGGGTTCACCATGATCAACGAGATCACCCAGCCGACGACCACCGTGCCGCCGATGACGCTGGCGCAGATCAACAGCACCCGCAGATGCAGCTCGTTGATGCGGTGCTGGGCTTCGGCCAGCGGCGCGGCCAGCGCGATCGACGCGGGGCCGGCGGAGAAGGTGCGGACGCGGTATTGCACCCCGTTGATGGTGGTGTTCGCGTATCCGTTCGGCAGCTTGGGCAGCACGATGTTGCTGGGCACCGAGACGGTCACGTCGCCGATGCGCGCGGTGCGGACCAGGTTGCCGTCGGGCATGGGCTGGTCGGGGCTGGCGTGCTCCACGTTGTTGAGCAACGTGTTGATGTCGCCCAGGCTGCTGACCGAGTCGAGCCGGCGGTCCAGCTGGCTGTACTGATCGTTGGTGACACCGACCCACACCCAGGTGCCCAAGAGCACGACGAGGGTGATCACCGACAGCGCCGCGACGACGACGATGGTGCGCAGCGACAACACCCGCATCGGCAGCTTTACGTGCGGTAACACGCGGATGTCACGCTCCTTCGTGCCGCTCGCGGCGCCGGGCCGGCGACGGTGTCGACGGCTGATCACAACCCTCACACCGATAACGGTTCGCCGCCTTCAGGCGTCGTGGCGTTTCGCAGAGAATGTAGCGCCAATCGTTCGGCTCGTGCCCGGCCGCCCCGCGACCTGCGACATTTGCCTCCGAACTCGGTGAGTGAGTACTCTCTCACCATGCTCGCCTCAGGACGCGACCGGCTGCTGGCCGAGGCGCTGAAGCTCTTCGCCGCCAAGGGGTACGCGGCGACGTCGGTCGCCGACATCCAGCGGGCCTCCGGCCTGGCCCCCGGGTCGGGAGCGCTGTACAAGCACTTCGGCTCCAAGCGCGAGCTGCTCGAGGCCGCCGTCGCGCACCGGATCGACAGCATCGTGGCGGCGCGCGAGCAGTACGACGCGGGGCAGCCGGGCAGCGTCGAGCAGGCGGTCCGCACCGCCGGCCAATTGATCTGGAGCAACTTCAAGGAAAGCGAAGATCTGCTCAAGGTGATGCTGCGCGAACCCGACGAGCTCGGCGACCTCGACGAGAAAACGTGGCAGGTGATCACCGACAACGCCTATCAGCGTTTCGCCGACGAGTTGGCGGCGTCCAACCGCTCGGGCCGCACGGCCATCCCCGATCCCGAGGCGGCCGCGGCCGTCGCGATCGGGTCGTTGTCCTACGCCGCGACGCTGCAGGCGCTGACGGGCCGGCTGCCGGGCAACATCGACGAAGACCGCTACTTCGAGGCGTGGGTCAACCAGACGGTCAGCGTCCTCTCGCAATACGGAACCCGTTGAGCACAACAACCATTCAGGAGTGAAGCCGTGACTTTTTCCCTACAACTGACCGACGACGTGATCGAGGTGCGCGACTGGGTGCACAAGTTCGCCGCCGACGTCATCCGCCCCGCAGCCTCGGAATGGGACGAGCGGGAGGAGACGCCCTGGCCGGTGATCCAGGAGGCCGCGAAGGTGGGCCTGTACTCCCCCGATTTCTTCGCCCAGCAGGCGGCCGAGCCGACGGGCCTCGGCATGCTCACCGCGTTCGAGGAGATGTTCTGGGGTGACGCGGGCATCGCGCTGTCCATCATGGGCACCGGCTTGGCCGCGGCGGCGTTGGCGGGCAACGGAACTCCCGAACAGCTGGGTCGCTGGCTGCCCGAGATGTTCGGCACCGCCGATGAGCCGAAGCTGGGTGCGTTCTGCTCGTCCGAGCCCGACGCCGGCTCGGACGTCGGCGCGATCCGCACCCGGGCGCGCTACGACGAGGCCACCGGCGAGTGGGTGCTCAACGGCACCAAGACGTGGGCTACCAACGGCGGTATCGCGAACGTGCACATCGTGGTGGCGTCGGTCTACCCCGAGCTCGGCACCCGCGGGCAGGCGACGTTCGTCGTCCCGGCCGGTGTCAACGGGCTGGCCCAGGGCCAGAAGTTCAAGAAGCACGGCATCCGGGCCTCCCACACCGCCGAGGTGGTGCTGGACAACGTCCGCTTGCCCGAGGACCACATCCTCGGTGGGCGGGAGAAGTTCGAGGCGCGCATCGCCCGCGTCAAGTCGGGTGCCTCCGCGCGCAGCCAGGCGGCGATGAAGACCTTCGAGCGCACCCGTCCCACGGTCGGGGCCATGGCCGTCGGCGTGGCCCGGGCCGCCTACGAGTACGCCCTCGACTATGCCTGCCAGCGTGAGCAATTCGGCCGCAAGATCGGTGAATTCCAGGCGGTGGCATTCAAGTTGGCGGACATGAAGAGCCGCATCGACGCCGCCCGCTTGTTGGTGTGGCGGGCCGGCTGGATGGCGCGCAACAACCAGCAGTTCGACGCCGCTGAGGGGTCGATGGCCAAACTGGTGGCCAGCGAGACGGCCGTCTACGTCACCGACGAGGCGATCCAGATCCTCGGCGGCAACGGCTACACCCGCGACTATCCCGTCGAGCGGATGCACCGGGACGCCAAGATCTTCACCATCTTCGAGGGCACCAGCGAGATCCAGCGCCTGGTCATCTCGCGCGCGCTGACCGGCTTGCAGATTCGGTAGCGGCCGCATCCCGAGGCCCGTGCCGCGGCGGGCACCAGACATGATGGCCGGATGACCACCGAGATCCGGGTCCTCGACAGCGAAGCGGACCTGCTCGCCGCGGCCAACGTGTTTCGGGTCGCCATGATCGGCTTCCCGCCGCTGCCGGAGCTGCCGGCCGGCCGGATCACCGAGCTGCTCGAACCCGGCCGCACCGTCGGCGCGTTCGTGGGCGGCCAGCTGGTGGGCACCGCCGACGCCGTCACGAGCCGCATGACGCTGCCCGGCGGGGCGGTGGTGGGGCACGCCGCCGTCACGCACATCGGGGTGCTGCCGTCGTTCACCCGGCGCGGCATCGCCACCGAGCTGATCCGTCATCAGCTGAGCGACATCGCCGCCCGCGGTGAGGTGGTCGCCTCGTTGCGGGCATCGGAGGCGACGATCTACGGCCGATACGGCTATGGGGTCGCCAGCTCGTCGCAGACGGTGGAGGTGCACACCGCGCGGGCGACGCTGCGCCGCGACGTCGGGGCCGGTGGCCCAGTGCGGTTGGTCGACCCGGCGGAAGCCTGGGAGCTGCTGCCCCGGATCTACGCCCAGAACCGTCCGGCACGCCCGGGCACCATCGACCGGCCCGACGCGTGGTGGCAGAGTCTGCGGCTACGCACCGAAATGTCGCCGCAGCCTTCGTATGTCGCCGTGCACGGCGCGCCGGGATCCGAATCCGGGTTCGCCCGCTACCGACCCGTCGACACCGACAGGTGGTTCGTCAGCGACCAGCGCACCATCGCGGTGGAGGACTTCTTCGCCCCCACCGCCGAGGCCTACCTCGGTCTGCTTCGGTTCCTGCTCGGGCTCGATCTCATTGACCGCGTGGTCTTTTGGATGCTGCCGTTGGACGACCCGCTGCCCGGGCTGCTGGCCGATCGGCGGGCGGCGCGGGTCACCGCGGTGCACGACGAGACGTGGCTGCGCGTCGTCGACGCGCCGCGGGCGCTGGCGGCGCGTAGCTACGTCGGCGGCGACGCGGTCACCATCGCGGTGAACGACCCTCAGCTGCAGGGTAATTCGTGCAGCTTCGTGATCACGCCGGACGGCGCCGGGCCGACCGAACGACCCGCGCAGTTGCGGGTCGACGCCGAGGGGCTGGGTGCGGTCCTACTCGGCGGCACCACCTGGCGCGACCTCGCCGTCGCGGGCCTGGTCCGCGCCGACGACCCGGCCGCGATCGCCGCGGCCGACCGCCTGTTCGCGGTGCCGCAGGCGCCCCACGCCGGGTTCTTCTTCTAGCCGCGCGGGTATGCGGGTCGCGTGATCGTCATCGTCGGCGCGGGGGTGTGTGGGCTGGCCGCCGCCTACGAGCTGGCGCGGCGCGGGGAGCCCGCGATCGTGCTGGAGCGCGGGCGCCCGTTCGGCGAGCAATCCACCGGGCTGGCCCGCATCTTCCGGACCGCACACCGACGCCCTGCGCTGTGCCGCCTCGCCTTGCGGGGCCGCGCCGGCTGGCAGCGCTGGGAGACCGAACTCGCCGCGGGCCGGCTGCTGGGTTCGGAGGGATTCATCGCCGCCGGCGCCTGCGACGAGACCGCGGCGGCGATGACGGAGGCCGGGGTGCCGTTCCGCTGGCTGGACCGGGCCGATATCGCCCCGCGCATTCCGTTCGCCGCCCCGCCCTGGGAGTCAGGCGTGCTGGACCCCCTCGGGGGCAGCCTGCGCATCCGCCGGGCGCTGTCCGCGTTGGCGCTGCGGGTCGAGGTGCGCCGCGACGAGGTCGTGTCGGTCGCCGACGACGGCGCGACCACGCTCGCCGACGGCACCGTGCTGCGGGGCGATCGCGTGCTGATCTGCGCGGGTGTGCAAACCCCCGCGCTCTTCGGCCCGCTCGGCGTCGAGTTCGCCCCGCACACCCGGTTCACCTACGCGGGCGCCGACGCGACGGGCGCGGCGTGCCTGTCGGCGCCCGAGGGCTACGGGCTGCCGCTCGGTAGCACGGGCCGCTGGGCCTTCGGGCAGCAGGCACCGGATCCCGCGACGGTCCGCGCGTTGTTCCCCACGCTTACCCCGGTGGAGCGGGTGGACTGCGTGACCGTTCGAGCGCCGTGGCTGGACGCGGGCGGCGACGGCTGGACGGTGGCGCGGCGCGGTCGCGTTCTCGCGTTCGTCGGCGCCAACCTGATGAAGTTCGGCCCGCTATTGGGTGAGCTGCTCGCGCGCGCGGTGCTCAGCGATGAGACGCCGGCCGAGTTGGCGTTGAACTAGTTGCGGCGCAGGATCACTCGATGCGGCGCTGATCTTGCCGATCAGTAAATCCTTGGCGCGCAATCGCTTCGGTGCGGGCCGGCGGCCCCGGTCAGCCGTGCGGCGCCTCGGAAATCTTGGTGTCCGGCTTGCCCAACGTCTGGCAGTACGTCAAGGCCGACAGCCGGGTGGCCGAGATCTCGGCGTTGGCCGGGTCGGTGCCGTTCTTGTCCTTCAGCATCTTGCTGACCTCGTCGTTCTGCTTCTTCTCGTCCTGCGTCGTGAAGTCCTTGCACTTGGTGTCGCCGCCGGTGTTGATGACCTGTGAGGCCGAACACGCGCTGGACAGCAGCACAGCCATCGCGAACGCCGCGGCCGCGATTTGCTTCATGGTTTGCCTCCCTGGAGTCGAGTAGTGGTATCAGTACACCAAATCGACCGATTTGAAACCCCCGCACGAGATTTGCCCGCCGGTTCCCGCGTTTGCGCCGCGTGCAAACCGCACGCGATGGGGAATAACTGCCTCGTCCGCATCGTCGTTTAGGGTTTGTCGCGCCAAGCCAGACGGGGAGGAAACGTCCAGTGTCCCTAGCCAACGGGTCAACTCCGCGGCCGTCGGTGGCGACACTGGGCAAGGCTGGCACCCAAGATTCCGACCGCGGCGTGTTCGCGGCCGTGTTGGTGCTGCTGTTATCCGTCGGGTGGGTCGCCAACCACTTCGTCGCATTGATGCCCTTGCTCAGCGTTCGGCAACGCCTCAGCCCGGCCACGCTTGATGCGATCTTCGGCGTCTACGCGGTGGGATTGGTGCCGGGTCTGCTCGTCGGCGGGCGCGCGTCGGACGCGTTCGGGCGGCGGCCGGTGGCGCTGGCGGGTGCGGCGACCGCCGTGGCCGGCACGGTGGCGATGCTGTGCTCTCAGCAGTACGACGTCTTGCTCGTCGGACGCCTGGTCGTCGGGTTCGGCGTCGGCCTGGCCATGAGTTCCTGCACCGCCTGGGCCTCCGATCTGAAGGGTCCGGCCGGGGCCGCCATGGCCGGGGCGGTGTTGATGGGTGGTTTTGCGATCGGCCCGTTCGCCGGGGGGTTGATCGTCAAGGCCGGCCCGGCCGGCATCCTCTTGTCGTTCGTGATCGCGGCCGTGATCGGCGTGGCCGCGATGGCCTTCGCAGTTCTTGCCGCTCGGGGCGCGCGCACCACCGCGCCGCCAACCACGCAGGTGCAGCAGCCGTCGACGAACCCGGGGCAGGGCGCCGCGCGGGCGTTGAGTTGGGCGATGCCGCTGGCGCCATGGGTGTTCGCGTCGGCGACCCTTGGTTTCGTCGCGATTCCCGGCCGCGTCCACACGGGGTTGGCCGCCCCGATGGCGATCGGCACCGCCACGTTGCTCGTCAACGGGGTCAGCGGGCTTATCCAAGTGCTCGCCCGCGCGCGCCGCTGGGGGCCGCGGGCCGGCACCGTCGGCGCCCTGCTGGCCGCCCTGGGCTACGCGGTCACGGCGCTGGCCCCGCCGACCATGTCGCTGCCGTTGGGCCTTTTGCTGTTCCTGGTGCTCGGGTGCGCGTCCGGCCTCTGTCTGCGTGAGGGCTTGATCGACCTGGAGTCCGCGGCGCCGAAACACTTGCGCGGCGCGCTCGTCGGCGCGTTCTACGTGGTGACCTACATCGGTTTCGGCCTGCCGCTCATCTTGGCGACGGTCGGATCGGCGGTTTCGACGACCATTCTCGCGGTGATGGCGGCGTTGGCGTTGTTGGCCGCCGCCACTCGGGCGGTGCGCCTTCGACGCGACGCCCACCGAAAGGGCTGACGCCGCCGACCGTCGTTCTGGCCGTATGGCTTTCGATCACGTTGGCCGCGCTGTGGCGTGTTCCCGCGCGCTACATCGCTCCCCGGCGGATGCGTAAGGCGTTGAGGCTTACGCCAATTCGCGTAGGGTCTCGATCAGCTTGATCCGCTCGCCGGGCGTGGACGCGATGGGCGAGACGTTCAGGGTGGTAACCCCGGCTTCCCGGAAGGCGGCAAGGCGATCCTTGACGAACGCGCGGCTCCCGATCAGGTTCACGTCGCGCACCAGATCGTCGGGCACCACTTTGGCGGCGCCCTCCTTGTCACCCGCCAGGTAGAGCTCTTGGATCCGGTCGGCCTGCGGGCCGTAGCCGTACTTGGTGGCCAGCATGTGATAGAAATTCTTGCCCTTGGCTCCCATCCCGCCGATGTAGAGGGCCAAGTGCGGCTTGACGAATTCCCTTAGCGATTCCGCGTTTTCGCCGATCGCCAGCACCGGGCCGGCGAAGATGTCCAGCTTACCCAGGCCGGGATCCCGCTTGGCGCGGCCGGCGGCCAACGCCTCTCCCCACACCTCCTGCGCCTTCTCGGGCAGATAGAAGATCGGCTGCCACCCCTCGGCGACCTCGGCCGCCAGCTCCACATTTTTCGGTCCCAGCGCCGCGATCAGTATCGGAATGCGTTCCCGGACGGGCTGATTGATCAGCTTCAGCGGTTTGCCCAGGCCGGTGCCCTGCCCCGCCGGCAGCGGGATCGTGTAGTACCGGCCCTGGTGTTTGACCGTCTCGCGGCGCCACACCTGGCGGCAGATGTCGATGACCTCGCGGGTCCGGGCGATCGGCGCGTCGTAGGGCACGCCGTGGAAGCCCTCGATGACCTGCGGGCCAGATGCGCCCAGCCCCAGGGTGAACCGCCCGTCGGAGACGTAGTCCAGGCCGGCGGCGGTCATCGCGGTCAACGTGGGCGTTCTGGTGTAGAGCTGCAGGATGCCGGAAGCCAGTTCGACCCGATCGGTGCTGGCGGCCAGGTAGCCCAGCGCGCTCACCGCGTCGAACGAATACGCCTCGGGGACAAAGACGATGTCGAGCCCGGCGCGCTCGAGGTCGGCCACTTCGGCGGCCACGTCCTTGAATCCGCCCGCATAGTTGATGCCCAAACCGATTCGCATCTTCCCCCCTACGCGGTGGTGGACTCGTCGGCCAGCTCGAGCGCCTCGCGCTGGATCCGGTCGAACTGCGCGCCCATCGCCTCCGAAAGCGCTTTGGCGCCCGACAGCGGCCGCACCATCACCATGAAGTCGTCGATGAGCCCGTCGTCGTCGAAGTGCAGGAAGTCGCAACCGGTGATCTTGACGCCGGGCGCCCCGGTGATCCCGGTCTCGAACACGAAAGCGTGGTTGCGCCCGCCGTCGTCGTGGATCTCACGGATATAGCGGAAGTCCTCGAAGATTCGCAACACGCCGCGCAGGATCGCCGCGGTTATCGGCTTGCCCACGTAGGGCTTGAAGGCCACCGGGCTGGTGAACACGACATCGTCGGCCAGCAGCGCCGCCATGCCCCGCTCGTCACGTTCTTCGACCGCCTTGCGGAAGGGATGCATCCGCCCACCTCACATTTCGTTGGGAAGTGCCGTTGACGCTATGCGGTGCGACTCGACATGTCCATAGTGCGATTAATCACTTTGTTGAATAATCGCGCCGTTGTAGCATTTTTGGATGTCGCTGCGTGACGCGGTACTGGCCGCCCTGCTCGAGGGCGAATCGTCCGGGTACGACCTGGCCAAGGACTTCGACGCCTCGGTCGCCAATTATTGGATGGCCACCCCGCAGCAGCTGTACCGGGAACTGGACCGGCTCGCCGAGCAGGGGCTCATCCAGGCGCGGCTGGTGCACCAGGAGCGCCGGCCCAACAAGCGCCTCTTCTCCCTGACCGACGCCGGGCGCGCCGCGATCGGTGAGTTCACCGCCAAGGCGCCCAGGCCGTCGGCGATCCGCGACGAACTCATGGTGAAGGTCCAGGCCGCCGACGTCGGGGACACCCGCGCCGTGCGCGAATTCATCGACGAGCGCCTGCAATGGGCGACGGCCAAACTGCAACGCTACGAACGGTTACGGGCGCGGGTGCTCGACGGTCGTGACGAGGAGGAATTCCTGGCCGAGGCCGAGCGCATCGGTCCCTATCTGACGCTGCTGCGCGGAATCGCGTTCGAGGAAGAGAACATTCGCTGGGCCAGCCGCGCGCTGGCCGTCATGGAACACCGCCTGTCCGCGCGGGCCGACGAGTGAGCCGACGCCGACCATGGCGCTCGACCGCTATCTCCAGGCGAAGACCGGTTGCTCCAGCTCGTCGACCGGGTCCGGGCGGCCTTCGAGGCACAACCACCGCAGTTGCAACAGCACGGCGCCGGTGGGCGCGTGAATCAGGTCATTTCCCAACGGGATTTGCACCACTGGGCGCGGGCTCTCGGGGATGGTGATGAACCGCGGTGAATCGGCGCGCTGCAATTGATGCAGCCCCACCCGGTACACCGCCACCACCTCGTCGGGCGCCGGGCGGGGATCGAGGCGGCCGCCGCCCCAGATCACGACCGGGGTGATGACGTACCCGGACCGGGTCGGGTAATCGTCCAGCAGCCCAAGCACGGTCGAGGCGGGCAGGGCGATGCCGACCTCCTCACGTAATTCCCGCAGCGCCGCGTCGACGGCGGTCTCGCCCGGGTCGAGGCGACCGCCGGGCAGCGCCCACTGCGCCGCATGCGAACTGAGGCGAGACGCCCTGCGGCACAACAGGAACGCCGCGCCACCGGACACGCCGACCATCCGGCCGTCGAGGCCGTGCGCCGGCATGCCGCGGTCGCCGTTCCACTCGTCCACCGGCGCCGGATCCACCCGGTCCTCGCCCGGGGTCGAGTCCACCAGCACCACCGCCACCGCCGCGTGGCGCTTCGCGGGGTCGGTGACCTCGCGACGGCGATGGCTCGCCAGATGGCCGCCGATCCGCTCACGCAGCGCCTCGTCGTACGGGATGGTCACGAGTTTCCAGACTAGGCCGAAGCCGCCCGCGTCGCGGAACCCCGGTGTGGTTGACTGCGACCGTGCAGAGGGAACCCCTACTGGCCCGGCGCTTCTTCGACCGCTTCGAACCGGTGCACGCGGTGACGTACTTCGCGCCGGAGGCGCGGGCGGCCCTGGACGGCCTGGGTTACCGCGGATTCTGGATGGGCTATTTCGCCGCCCGCTCGGCGCCGCTGGGGATGGTGCCGCGCGAGGTCGTCACCGCCGTCTTCTACAACTTCGCCCCGGAGCGGGTGGCCAAGGCGCTGCCGGCGGCATGGCACATCGCCGGCCCGGACGCGGCGCTGCGCGCCCGGCAGGACTCGGCCGTCGCGGCGCTGCGCCGCTACGGGCTGGAGTCTGCCGAAAGCGTCCGCATCGCAGCGGAATTGGCAGGGAAGGCGGCAAGGCTGGCGCCGCTGGACGGGCGTCCGCTGTTTGCGGCGAACTCGGCGTTGCCGTGGCCCGACGATCCGCTGGCCGCGCTGTGGCACGCGACGACGCTGTTGCGCGAGCAACGCGGCGACGGTCACGTGGCGGTGCTGGCCGCCGCCGGCATCTCGGGCCGGGAATCCAACGTGCTGCACGCCGCGGCGGGCGGGGTGCCGCGCGAGTACATCGCGCGCACCCGCGATTACGACGAGGCGGCGTGGCGGCACCACGAGCAACGGCTGGCCGATCGGGGATTGCTCGATGCTGACGGGTCGCTGACGAGCGCCGGCCGGGAACTGAAAGACCACATCGAGCGGTCCACCGATGCGCTGTCCCTGTCGGCGCTCGACGCGCTCAGCGACGAGGAGGTGGAAACGCTGTTTCGTGCGCTCACACCGATCACCCGCGCCGTGGTGGCGGGCGGCGACGTTCCCGGCCTCACCCCGATGGGGTTGCGCCGCGATGAATTGCACGACGACAGTGCGCATTTGGCTTCCTGACCGCTGCGTGCCCGCGCCGGCGCGTTAGTCTGGCCGCATGAGCAACCAGCGGATACCCGGCGGAGTGGTGCACAAGCTGCCTGCGGACCTGCGCGAGTCGCTGATCGGCAATGCCACGGCGCTGGCCGCGTGGAACGACATCACGCCCTTGGCCCGTAACGAGTTCATCTGCTGGGTGGAGGACGCCAAGCAGGAGGCGACCCGGCAGCGTCGCATCCGCCGGACGCAGGAGGAGTTGGAAGAGGGCAAGCGCCGGCCTTGCTGCTGGCCGGGCTGCAAGCACCGCGAGCGCACCGGCAAATAACTGTCAGCGCCCCAGCGGCTTGTAGAACACCAGGCCGTTGCCCTTGTTGTCGTAGACCACCGCGCGGCGTTCGTGTGCGTCGTCGTACGGACCCTTGACGATGCCACCGCCGCTGGCCTCCACCGCCTTGGCCGCGGCGTCGACGTCGGCGGTCTTGATGCCGACGACGACCTGCCCTGGGATGGGATGGTCCACCGGGGTCGCGAGGGCGAGCGTGACGCGCCCGCCGTCGAGGGCGGCGAAGTGCGCTCCATCGCGGAATTTCAGCGCCATTCCCAGGGTCTCGGCGTAGAACCGGATCGACTCTTCGAGGTCATCGGTCGACAGGATGATCATCTTCACTTCGTGCTCGCTCACGGTGCCTCCTTTGGCCGGATGGCATACAGACTATGCCGCGAGGGCGGCCAGGAGTGGGCGAGCGGTCGAGAGTCAGGTCCGGCCGGCCGGAATCACCTGTCCGTCAAGGTAATCCATGGGCGGCCCGTCCCCACGCCCGGCGTCACGGTCGGCCACCGCGGTGGCCAGGGCGGTGCCGTCCTGAATTGTCCCGACGATCTCGACGTGGTCGTTGACCGTGAAATGCGAAGCGACACCGGCGGGTTCGCCCCCGCCATGGCCGATGAGCGCGGTGTTGGGAGTGACCAGGTAAGTCTGGGTGTACCCGTTGGCGCTGCGCGCGGTCACCGAGCCCGGCGACACGGCGATCACCGTGCCCTCCTGGCGCACCGTCTGCGAGGCCGCCGGCGGCTCCTGGCTGGCCTCGATGGTTCGCTTTTGGCCGTGCGGCGCGTTGAGCAGCAGTGCCGCACACGCCGCCGCACACAGCATGGACGCCGAGGTGACTTCGCACACCGCCGCGACACCCGACCCGCGGCGCGCGGTCCGGCGTACCGCCGGGCTTTGCTCCGGCGCCGCGGGCATCCGATGTTTGGCAGCCACGATCAGTCCTCCCCTGCGGTTTTGCGCCGACGAATGCCGACGCGCACCGAGTCAGGTTGTTGCTCGTGGATTTACCCCGGGGGCGAAGCTGATAAACCGCCCCAGGTCAGTTACGGCCGCCCGCGCGGGCGGCGGCGTCGTCAGCCCTTGGTGAGGGTGAACTGCGCCACGTCGGTGTAGCCCTCGCGGAACAGGTCGGCGCAACCGGTGAGGTACTTCATGTACCGGTCGTAGACCTCTTGGGACTGGATGGCGATGGCCTCGTCGCGGCGCGACTCGAGCGCGGCCGACCAGGTGTCCAGCGTGCGCGCGTAATGCAGGCGCAGCGGCTGGTAGAGCTTGAGGCTGAAGCCGGCGCGGGTCGCCTGCTCCTCGACGGTCTTGGCCGCGGGCAGGTCTCCCCCCGGGAAGATCTCGTCCATGATGAATTTCATGAACCGCAGTTTGGTCATGGTGATGGGCAGCCCGCGCTCTTCGAACTCCTCGCGGCTGGGCTGAATGATGGTGTGCAGCATCATCACACCGTCGTCGGGCAGCGCCTCGTAGGCCATCTTGAAGAAGTCGGGGTAGCGGTCGCGCCCGAAGTGCTCGAAGGCGCCGATGGACACGATGCGGTCCACCTTCTCGTCGAACTGCTCCCAGCCCTGCAGCAGCGCCCGCTTGCTGCGCCGGCTGGGGTGCTCGTCGAGGCGGCGCTGCACGTGGGCCTGCTGGTTGCGGCTCAGCGTGAGGCCGACGACGTTGACGTCGTACTGCTCGAGCGCCCGGATGATGGTGGTTCCCCAGCCGCAGCCGATGTCGAGCAGGGTCTGGCCCGGTTGCAGCCCGAGCTTGCCCAGCGAGAGGTCGACCTTGGCCAGCTGTGCCTCCTCGAGGGTCATGTCCTCGCGCTCGAAGTAGGCGCAGCTGTAGGTCCGCGTCGGGTCGAGGAACAACGCGAAGAAGTCGTCGGACAAGTCGTAGTGCGCCTGAACGTCGTCGAAATGCGGCTCTAGGCTCACGGGCTCGCTGCGGTTCTCGGGCACAAACAACCTCTGACTTTGGTGGATTTTTTCTCGCGTGCGATCGCGGTCGATCGACATGCTGACGCCCCAGTGTATCCACACGGTTGGCGAAGCCTTCCCCACGTCGCCCGGCCGGTTGACTGGCCCGCCCCGATGGGACACCATGGCCGCGAACCGTAGCGGGTGAGAAAGGCGGGGCGCCGCGATGGCCGACATCACCATGTTGATCCTCGCCGACCATGAGTGGTTCCGCGAACAGTTCGCCAAGCTGGACTACTTGCAGGCGCAGACACCGGTCGACGAGACCGCCCTGGCGCGGGTGTGGCGTCCCCTCGCCGACAAGCTGGACGTGCACGCCTACATCGAAGAGAAGATCTTCTACCCGCAGCTGCTGAAGCGGGGCACGCAGGACCCCGAGGGCGAGACGCTCGACGCGATCGGGGATCACAACGACATCCGCGACGGCGTGCGCGACGCCAACGCCGCCCTGGTCGGCAGCGAGCAGTGGTGGGCGGCGGTCGGCCGAACCCGCGAGGCCAACGACGAGCACATGGGTGAGGAGGAGCGCGAGGGGCTGTCCGACTTCCGCCGCGCCGCCCCCGCCGGCCTGCGCGAGGCGTTGGGCCGGCAGTACAGCGAGTTCATGGCCGAGCATCCCACCACCAAGGGCTTGCCCATAATCGACCGGGACCCGCAGAGCTACGTCGAGGATGTCGAGGCCACCGCGCCGCCCAAGGAGCGGTCCGAGCCGAAGGACTTTTCGCTTCGCATCGGCAGCCTGAAAGGTCAGTGATTCGGTCGACCAAGGCCCGGTGGCTACCATCGGCCCCCGGTCAGTTCCGACGTACAGCCGGTTGGGAGTGAGAAGTGTTCGGCCCGCGAGACTTCTGGGTACGCAATCGGGCGATGAACGCGCGACCGCGCCGAACGAAATGGGCCCGCAACGAGATCCGGGTCGCCGACCCGGCCATGCGCCAAACCATCATGGGCACCGCGATCGGCAACTTCATGGAGTGGTACGACTTCGGTGTCTACGGCTACATCGCCACGACCATCGCCCAGGTGTTCTATCCGGGTAAGAGCGTCAGCGGCGTCCATCTGATCGCGACCTTCGGCACGCTGGCGGCCGCGTTCATGGTGCGCCCGCTCGGCGGCTTCATCTTCGGCCCGCTCGGCGACCGCATCGGACGGCACCGCGTCCTCGTCGTCACCATCCTGATGATGACGGTGAGCACCACCGTGACGGGCCTGCTGCCCGGCTACAGTGCCATCGGAATCTGGGCGCCCATCCTCCTCGCCATCGCCCGCATCTTTCAGGGCCTGTCGACCGGCGGAGAGTTTGTCGGGGCGATGACCTACCTGGTCGAGCAGGCCCCGGACCACAAGCGCGGCATGATGGTGGGCTTCCTGCCGATGGGCAATCTGGTCGGATTCGTGCTCGCCGGGGGAATGGTCACCGCGCTGCAAAGCTGGCTGCCCGACGACGACTGGCTGGCCTACGGCTGGCGGATTCCGCTGCTGCTCGGCGCGCCCTTCGGCCTGTTCGCGCTCTTCCTGCGGCTGCGACTCAAGGAGTCGTCCGCCTACCAGAACGCGGCCGAGAGCGCGGGGCCGCCGGCCGGCGGGCGGCAGCAATTTCGGCGCACGGTGCTGGACCAGTGGCGGGGCCTGCTCATCTGCGCGGCTCTGGTGTTGACCTCCCAGGTCGCGGACTTCATGCTGACCGGTTACCTGCCGACGTACCTCAAGCTGTTCGTGCGCGTCGGCCACACCGCCGGACTCGTGATGATCGTGGTGACGCTCGCGATCCTGATGGTCACCGTGGTGCTCGTCGCCGCGCTGTCCGACCGCATCGGCGTCAAACCGATCATGTGGACCGGATGCGCACTGTTGATCGTGGGTTCCATCCCCGCCTTCCTGCTCATGCGCTTCGGCGGCATCTACCCGGTGATCTTCCTCGGGGTGCTGCTGATCGGACTGATGGAGCTCTGCTTCGACAGCACCGCACCCGCGATGCTGCCGGCCCTGTTTCCCACCAGCGTGCGCTACGGCGCGCTGGCCATCTCCTACAACATCGCGATATCGGCGGTGGGCGGCACCACGCCGCTGATCGCCCAGGCGTTGGTGTCGGGCACCGGCAACGTCATGGCGCCCGCCTACATGATGATCTTCGGTGGCCTGGTGGGGGCGGTCACGTTGGTGTTCACGCCCGAGGTCGCCGGTAGGCCGCTGCCGGGGTCCGGGCCCGCGGTGGAAACCGAACAGGAGGCGCGCGCGCTGGCCGACGACGTGAGCTAGCGACGTTTATTTTCCGCGATCCTGCCTAATCTCTTTAGGCATGCGGAGCGCTTTTCACCACCAGTTGGGAACGCTCACCCAACAGCTCGGGGCGATGTGCGCGATGGCCGGGGAGGCCATCGCGCTGGCCACCGAGGCGCTGCTGAAAGCCGACCTGGTGCTGGCGGAACGCGTCATCGCCGGCCAGGCGGACATCGTCGCCGTCGACCACGACGTCGAGGAGACCGCGTTCGCGCTGCTGGCATTACAGGCGCCGGTGGCCACGGATCTGCGCGCGGTGGTGAGCGCGATCCACATCGCCGCCGACGCGCAGCGGATGGGCGGGCTGGCGGTGCACGTCGCCGAAATCGCCCGCATGCGTCATCCGCGCAACGCGCTGCCCGGCGACGTGCGCCGGCACATCGCCGAGATGGGCGACGTGGCCGAGCACCTGGCCTTCGGCGCCCGCGAGGTGCTGCTGGCCCAGGATCCGGGCGGCGCAGCGCAAATCCGCCGCGACGACGACGCGATGGACGAACTGCATCACCAATTGCTTGCGGTGCTGATGGATCCCGGCTGGCCGCACGGCGTGGCCGCCGCGGTGGACGTCACGCTGTTGGGGCGCTTCTACGAGCGATTCGCCGATCACGCCGTGCAGATCGCCCGGCGGGTCATCTTCCAGGCCACCGGGCAGTAGGCGAAAGCGCCTGCAACCAAACGGCTTCCGTGTGAGGAGCCGCGGCGTGGGTATATAAGCGAGGTGAAGCCGCCTTGCCGCCGCCCCCTCTTCAACGCCCACGTCCTGCCCGGGCCGGCGCGCTGATGGCCAAGCCCAAGGCGGTCCCCGAGGACTTGCGCCGGTTGGCCGCGGCACACGGCGTCGCCACCTCCTACCGAAACGAACGACGCGAACCCGTCGAGGTCGACGCCGACGTCGTGATCCGCGTGCTCGGCCTGCTGGACGTCGACGCCGGCAGCGAGGCCGGCCGGCGCCAAGAGTTGGCGAAGCTGGCGGCGCGTGAGCGCGCCGGCGCCCTGGCGCCCACCATGGCCGTACGCGTGGGCGGACGACCCCGCCGGCTGCCCGGGGCCGCGGTGTTGATGGGCGAGGACGGCGACCGGATCGAAGTGCGCGACGAGCTGCCCGCGGACCTGCCCGCGGGCTGGTATCGGCTTCAGCTGCGCGACGGCCAGGAGGCCACCCTGGTGGCCGCCCCGCCGCGGGTGCCCCCTACGCCGGCGACCTGGGGGTGGATGCTGCAGCTCTATGCGTTGCGCTCGGGCCGGTCCTGGGGCATTGGCGACCTGGGCGACCTGCGCGAGTTCCTGAGCTGGACCGCCAGCGAACACGGCGCGGGTGCCCTGCTGCTCAACCCGCTGCACGCGCCGGGGCCGACGCATCCCGTACAGCCGTCGCCCTACACCCCATCCAGCCGGCGGTTCGCAAATCCGCTGGCCCTGCGCATCGAGGATCTCGATGCCTATTCCCGCGCCGACCCGGCCACCCGCGCGGAGGTCGATGCGCTACGGGTCTCGGCGACCACCGAGCGCATCGACTACGACCTGGTGTGGGCGGCCAAGCGGTCGGCCCTGGAGCTGCTGTGGCGCGCCGAGGGCCGACCCAGCCCGTTGGACGGCCCGGGCGCCGAGACGGGGTTGCGCGACTGGGCCACCTATTGCGCCCTGGCCGAGCGGCACGGCGGCCGGTGGACCCGGTGGCCGGCGCCGCTGCGCGACGTCGCCGGGCCGGCGGTCACGGCGGCCCGGCGCGACCTGGCGCCCAGGGTCGCCTTCCATGCCTGGGTGCAGCATCGCTGCGACGAACAGCTGACGGCGGTGCGCGGCGCCGCCCGGGCGGCGGGCATGGCGCTCGGCGTGCTGCACGACCTGCCGGTGGGCGTGGACGCGAACGGCGCCGACGCGTGGGCGCTGGCCGACATGCTCGCCACCGGGGTCAGCATCGGGGCGCCGCCGGACAACTTCACCCCGCGCGGCCAGGATTGGGGACTGCCGCCGTGGCGGCCGGACCGCCTCGCCGCCACCGGCTACGCCGCGCTGCGCGACATGCTGCGCGCCGTGCTGGCCCACGCCGACGGCCTGCGGATCGACCACGTCGCCGGGCTGTGGCGGCTGTGGTGGATTCCGCCGGGCGACGGCCCGGACCGCGGCACCTACGTGCACTACGACGCCGAGGTCATGCTCGCCGTTCTGGCGCTGGAAGCGCACCGGGCCGGGGCCACCGTGGTGGGCGAGGATCTGGGCACGGTCGAACCGGAGGTGACCCAGGCCCTGGCCGACAACGAGATGCTGGGGTGCGCGGTGTCCTGGTTCACCCGCGACGAATCCCAGGCGGGCGAACCGCTGCTCGCGCCGCGGCGATGGCCGTCGCGGGCGGCCGCCAGCCTGTCCACCCACGACCTGCCGACGGCGGCCGGCTTCCTGCGCGGCGAGCACGTGCGCGCCCGCGCCGACCTCGGCCTGCTCGAAGACGTGCCGGGCGAGCAGTCGGTGGCCGACAAGGAACGGGCCGAATGGGTGGAGCTGCTGCGGTCCGAAGGACTGCTCACGAGCCCGGACGCGGACGAGGCGGCGATCATCACCGCGATGCACCGGTTCCTGGCCGCCACCCCGAGCCGGCTGAAGCTGATCTCGCCGTACGACGTGCTGGCCGAGCCCCGCCAGCCCAACCTGCCGGGCACGGTCGACGAGTACCCGAACTGGCGGCTGCCGCTGCCGGAAACGCTCGAGGAGCTGCGCGCCGACCCGAGGGTCGCCGAGATCACCGCGGTCTTCCGCGAGTCGTCCACGGCTGATTAGCGAGGGCGCACTTCGGCTACTAGGAGATGGGTGCCTGCCGCGTCGCCGGCGCAGCGAAAGGAATGGGGTTGACCATGGAACCGATATCGCCCACGGATGCGCTGTTCCTCATCGGCGAATCCCGCGAACACCCGATGCATGTGGGATCGCTGCAACTCTTCGAGCCGCCGAAGGACGCCGGGCCCCACTTCGTCCGCGAGTCCTATCAGGCCATGCTCGAGTGCACCGACGTACAACCGACGTTCCGCAAGCACCCGGCCTTCTTCGGCGGCCTCACCAACCTCGCGTGGTCGCTCGACAAAGACGTCGAGCTCGATTACCACCTGCGCCGCTCAGCCCTGCCCGAGCCCGGCCGGGTCCGCGACCTGTTGGAGCTGGTTTCCCGGCTGCACGGCAGCCTGCTCGACCGGCACCGGCCGATGTGGGAGGCACACCTGGTGGAGGGCCTACAGGATGGCCGGTACGCCGTCTACACGAAGTACCACCACTCACTGATGGACGGCGTGTCCGCGATGCGGCTGGTGCAACGCGCCTTCACGCCCGACCCCGACGACGACGAGGTGCGCGTCCCGTGGAGCCTCGGGCCGCGCAACCGCGGCGGGGACCACAAGCGTCCGTCACTGCTGGATCGGGTGGGCCGCACCGCGGGGTCGGCGCTCGCGCTGGCGCCGTCCACGCTGAAACTGACGCGGGCGGCGCTGCTCGAACAGCAACTGACGCTGCCGTTCCAGGCCCCGCGGAGCATGTTCAACGTCCGCATCGGCGGTGCCCGCCGGGTGGCGGCGCAGTCCTGGTCGCTGGACCGGATCAAAGCGGTGAAGTCGGCGGCCGGAGTGACGGTCAACGACGTCGTGCTCGCCATGTGCTCCGGGGCCCTGCGGGCCTACCTCCTCGAGCAGGGCGCCCTGCCCGACTCCCCGCTGACCGCGATGGTGCCGGTCAATCTCCGCAAGACCGACGACGACCGCGGCGGCAACCTGGTCGGCACCTTCCTGTGCAACCTGGCGACCGACCTGGACGACCCGGCGAAGCGGCTCGAGATCGTCAGCACGTCGATCCGCGACACCAAAGAGGTCTTCCAGCAACTCCCGCCGGTGCAGCAGCTGGCCCTGTCGGCGTTCAACATCGGCGGCCTGTTCTTCGGGCTGATCCCCGGCTACCTGTCCGCGGCGTCACCGCCGTTCAACATCGTCATCTCCAACGTCTCGGCCGGTCCCTCCGAGCCGCTGTACTGGCGTGGCGCGCGGTTGGACGGCAACTACCCGTTGTCCATCCCGCTGGACGGTCAGGCGGTCAACATCACGGTGACCAACAACGCCGACAACCTCGACTTCGGCCTGGTCGGCTGCCGCCGCAGCGTCCCGCACCTGCAGCGGCTGCTGGGCCACCTCGAGACCTCACTCAAGGACCTGGAACGCGCCGTCGGCGTGTGAGCGGCGGCTAGGGCCTGGTGGTGTAGTCCAGGCACACCGTCGTGCCGTTGGGGCGAGCCGTGATGGTGCAGTGGTCGGCGAGCGCGTGCATCAACATGATGCCGCGGGACCGCCGCGGATCGCTGAGCCGCCGCGGCGACGGGGGGTGCCACGATCCACGGTCGCTGACGCACACGCTGACCGATTGGGTGGCGGCGTCGTGGCTCGCCTGCAATTTCATGGTGCCGGCCGCGCCGTGAGCGCGGTACGCGTGCTCGACGCAGTTGGCCAACGCCTCGTTGACGCCCAGAATGATGTCGTCGCGAATCTCCGCCGGAGCCAGGGTCGCCTCCTGAAGCCACCGGCGCAGGGCGCGGCGCAATTGCGCCGCGGTGACCGCGTCGGCGGCGCCGGTGCAGGTCAATCGCGCGGGAGTGACAACGATGGGTGGAGGGAGTGAGGCCATGCTCAGGGCATACCCAATTGCGCTGGGGCTGCTAACCCGTTCGGCGTCTCGCTTTGGCCACAGGCGGGTAAAGGTTCTTCAATCAGGCTGCATAACAACGAGATACGAAGGATCGGCATGGAATTCCGCGCATTCATCGAGCCACAGCAGGGCGCCGGTTACGCCGAACAGGTCGCCGTTGCCCAGACCGCCGAGCAGCTGGGTTTTGCGGCGTTCTTCCGGTCCGACCACTACCTGGCGATGAGCGGCGACGGCCTGCCGGGCCCCACCGATTCCTGGGTGACGCTCGGGGCGATCGCCCGGGAGACGTCGAGCATCCGGCTGGGCACCCTGGTGACCTCGGCAACATTTCGGCACCCCGGCCCGCTGGCGATCGCGGTGGCCCAGGTCGACGAGATGAGTGGCGGCCGCGTCGAATTCGGCCTGGGCAGCGGCTGGTTCGAACAAGAGCACCTGGCGTACGGCATTCCCTTTCCGCCGCTGCGTGAGCGGTTCGATCGGCTCACCGAACAGCTGGCCATCGTCACCGGGCTGTGGACGACGCAGCCGGGTGACACCTTCGATTACGCCGGCAAGCACTACACCATCACCGGTTCACCGGCGCTGCCCAAGCCGGTGCAGACCCCGCATCCACCGATCGTCATCGGCGGCCTCGGCGCCAAGCGAACCCCGCACTTGGCGGCGAGTTACGCGGCCGAATTCAACATTCCGTTCGCGCCGATCGACGTGGCCGAGAAGCAGTATCAGCGCGTGGCACAAGCGGTCGCCGCGGCCGGCCGATCCGACGACTCGATGACGTACTCCAGCGCGTTCGTGCTCTGCGCCGGGCGCGACGACACCGAAGTGGCCCGCCGCGCCGCGGCGATCGGGCGCGACCTCGACGAGCTGCGTTCGAACAGCCCGCTGGTCGGCACGCCCGCCGAGATCGTCGACAAGCTGGGCGCCTGGCGGGAAATCGGCGTGCGGCGCGTGTACACCCAGCTGCTGGACCTGACCGATCTCGCGCACCTGGAGTTGCTCGCGAGCAAGGTTATGCCGCAACTGCTTTGACGCGCTACTCCACGGACTGCGCTTCGGCGCGTTCTTCCTCGAGCCGGTCCTTGCTGCGCAGCAGCCGCAGCAGCGTCACGAACAGCAGCCCACCGATCATGTTGCCCAACACGGTGTAGCCGAACCACCCCAGCCAGGTCAGGTAACCGAACGGCGCATCCCCGGTGACCAGCGCGCCGAAGATCAGCAACGAGTCCAGGATCGAGTGGAACAACCGCAGCCCCGCGAGCAGGAAGGCCGCGGCGACGGCCGCCGCGATCTTGGCGGGCACCGAATCGGTGCCGTGCTGCATCCGGGTCATCAGCGTGATGACCATGCCGCCGAGGATCGCCAGCGCCATGCTCTGCCCGGACAGTGGGGCGGTGGCGAAGTGGGCGCCGGATTCGATGGTCTGCGCGTGCAGTTCCGGGAAGCCGGTCATGATCAGCCACATGATGACCCAACCGCCGACCAGGTTGGCGAACATGGTGCCGCCCCACAGCTTGGCCAGCTGCCAGAAATTCGCCCGCTTGGCGGCCACGGTCACCACCGGGATGATGAAGCCCTCGGTGAACAGTTCGCTGCGGCCCAGCAGCAGGGCCAGGAAGCCGATGGAAAACGCCAGCCCGGCCAGCAGCGGCCGGTGGGTGGCGGCCAGCACCGACAGATAGGCGAGCACGCCGATCCCCACCTCGGTGCCGCCGAAGAAGCCGGTGACCAGGACGCCGCGCCAGGTGCGGTGCAGCCGCTGAGTGCCCTCGCTCAGCATCCTGCTGAAGGCGTCCTCGAGCTCGTCCTCGATCGGGCTGTCGGTTTGGCCGAGCTCGCGTTGGGTCGTGTCGCTCATGGTGGATGGCCTGATACCCGTTATTCGCCGGGTCGACCATCCGGTGTGAGGGATCTGACAAGCAGGTGACCCGGCCGTCACTTCCGCGGCCGAAGCACCGGCGTCACCAGCTCGCCGGTTTGCAGGTAATGCTCCAGGTTGCGGATGGCCAGCAACGCCATTGCCCGGCGCGTGCGCGCGGTGGCGCTGCCGATGTGCGGGAACAACACGACGTTGTCCAGGTCCAGCAGCTCGGCCGGGACGTGTGGTTCGTCGGCGAAGACGTCCAGCCCCGCTCCGGCCAGGCCCCCGCCGACCAGCAACTCCACCAAAGCCTCCTGGTCGACCACGCTGCCGCGCGCGATGTTGACGAGGTAACCCTCTGGACCCAACGCCTCGAGGACGCCGCGGTCCACCAGGTGGCGAGTGTGCGGGTCACCCGTGGTGGCCACGACGAGAATGTCGACCGACTCGGCCAGTTCCAGCGGCGATGCGGCGTAGCGAAACGGTGAGCCGTCGATGCGATGGCGGTTGTGATAGGCGATCGCACAGTCGAATCCGAGGAGCCTGGTTGCGATCGCCGATCCGATGCGGCCCAGACCCAAGATCCCGACCTGCAGTCCGCTGACGTCGCGGGCGTAGGGGAAGGGGCCGTCGCGGACCCATTTGCCCGCCCGCACGTAGCGGTCGGCGGCGCCAAACCGGCGCAGGGTCATCAGGATCAGGCCCAGGGCGGTGTCGGCGACGGTGTCCGAAAGCACGTCAGGCGTGTTGCTGACGCCGATGCCGCGGCGCTGCGCCGCCGGCAGGTCGATCAAATCCACCCCGGCGCCGTTGTTGACGATCACCTCCAGGTTCGGCAACGCCGCGATGGTTTCGGCGTCGACGCCGGGCGGCCCCGAAGTCACCACGACACGAAACTCGGCCCCGCGCTCGGCCAGAAAGTCGGCCCGCCCGGGACCGTCGGGCAGCTTCGGAATCTCGTAGCGTGCGGCCAGCTCGGCGTCGAATGTCCGCTCGAACTTGCCGACCCGCACGGCGCTGCTGATCTTTTTCGTCGTCACCCGTCCATCATCAAGCGTCGGGGAAATATTTCAGCGGCGGGCGCCGTTATGACCCGCGACGGTGTCGGGCATTCCCCCGGGTACCACCTTGAGAACCGTCGCCGCGAGCGACCACTTGCCGAGAGGCGCGAAGACGGCACCGTCCCAAACCTTTTCCCGTCTGGCCGGGAAGCAATCCCGCGGCGGCTCGGTTGCACCGCGAATGCGCATTGGAGTTGTGTTCCCGCAGACCGAACTCGGCGGCGACCCCGCGGTGGTCCGCGCGTATGGCGAGGGCGTCGAAGGACTCGGATTCACCCACATCCTCGCCTACGACCACGTCGTGGGCGCCGATCCGAAAGTCCATCACGGCTGGGACGGCCCGTACGACATCGACTCGACGTTCCATGAGCCGTTCGTCATGTTCGGCTACCTGGCCGCGATCACCTCACTCGAACTTGTCACCGGGGTCATCATCCTGCCGCAGCGGCAGACGGCGTTGGTGGCCAAGCAGGCCGCCGAGGTCGACCTGCTGACCGGCGGCCGGTTCCGGCTCGGCGTCGGATTGGGCTGGAACGCAGTCGAATACGAGGCGCTCGGGGAGAGGTTCACCAATCGGGGGAAACGTTCCGAGGAGCAGATCGAGCTGATGCGCCGGTTGTGGACCGAACGATCGGTCACCTTCGACGGGAAGCACCACACGGTGACCGCGGCCGGGCTGGCGCCACTGCCCAACCAACGGCCCATTCCCGTCTGGATCGGCGCGGCCTCGGACCGCGGCCTGGAACGGGCGGGACGGCTCGCGGACGGGTGGTTCCCGATGACGGCTCCGGGGCCCGGCCTGGAGCACGCGCGCGAACGGGTGGAACGCGCGGCCGTGGCCGCCGGCCGGGACGCGGCCGGCCTCGGGATGGAAGGCCGGGTCAACTGGTCCGGTGATCGCGACAGGGTCGCCGCCCACATCGCGGGCTGGCGCGCCGCCGGTGCCACCCACGTGTCGGTCAACACCATGAACGCCGGGCTCGCGACCGTCAACGAGCACCTGGCGGTGCTGGAACTCCTCGCCGCCGACGCGAGATAGGGATCAGCGGGGTGGCCAACCGCTCGCTCACCAGGCATACTTAGGGCGCCCTAACTACTGCCGGAGGCGTGATGCGCACCGTCCATCTCGAAACGGTCCTGCCCACTACGGCCGACCGGGTGTGGGCGGCCATGCTCTCCCCCGTCACGTTCCTCTACGTCTGCAAAGGCCTGTTCGGCATCCCGGCGCTGAGCGGCCGCGCGGAGCCGCTGCGGTTGGGCGAGCGCGGCACGGCTCTGCTGTTCGCCTTTCATCTGCTACCTGCGTACCGGCACACGATCGAGATCGTGCGCATCGACGAGGCCGAGGGAACTGTTCGCACCCACGAGCACGGCGGAATTCTCCGGGCGTGGAATCACACGCTGCACGTTGAACCGATCGACGGGCAGTCGTGCCGGTACAGCGATACGGTCGAAATCGACGCGGGGCCCGCGACCACCGTCGTGGCGTGCGTCGCGACCGGCATTTTCCGGTATCGCCAACGGCGGTGGCACAAGCTCGTTCGCCGGCACCTGTTGCCTCAAGGCACCGCCTACGCATCTTGAGCCGGGCGACGTGGGTTAGCCCGCGTCCGCCTCCACCAGGCTGAGGTGGGCCGCGCGGCGGCCGACCCTCGCCGACTTGTCCACGCACCCATAGGGTTCCATCGGTCGGTGGTGGACCGTGACCTCGCCGCCCGTAGCGCAGTGCAGGCGCTGCCAGTCGCTGATCGCTTGGTGCGCGGCGTGGTCGAGGTAGTTGGCCACCAGGTGGACGGTGACGCGGGTGCGTTCGGGGATCGTCGCGAGCACGCCCGTCAGCCGGGGCAGGGCCAGAAACGTGCAGGCGCCTTCGATCACCACATGCCATTCGTCCCCCACGGGCGCGGCTTCCACCTTCGCCCGCACCACCCGCCATCCGGTGACGACGACCGCCACGGCCAGTCCGATCATGACGCCGTGGAGCAGGTTGAGGAAGACAACGCTGACGATGGTCACCAGGTAAACGGCGAGATCGCCGTTGCGCAGCGCGGTTTCGATGTGCGCGGGTTTCAGCAATTCGATGCCGATGACGATGAGCAAGCCGGCGAGGGCAGCGGTGGGAATTTGTTCGACCAGCCCGGCGAAGGGCACGGCAAACGCCAGGATCCAGAACCCGTGCATGATCGTCGACGCGCGAGTTTTGGCGCCCGCGTTCACATTAGCCGCGCTGCGCACGATGACGCCGGCAATGGGAAGGCCGCCGACCGCGCCCGACGCCATGTTCGCCGCGCCTTGGCCGATCAGCTCGCGGTTGAAGTCGGTGCGCGGCCCATTGTGCATGCGGTCGATCGCGACCGCAGTCAGCAGGCTCTGGACGCTGGTGATCAGCGTCACGGTGATCACCGCGATCACGATGGCACCCCAATTGCCGTGCGGAAGTTCCGGCAGCTGTAGCGCATCCAGCACCGAGCCCTCCAGCCGGATCCGGGACACGTTGAACGGCAACGCGACCGAGAGCACCGTCACGACGACGATGGCGACCAGTGGACCGGGGATTTTGGCCAGCCGGGCCGGCGCCCAGCGCCAAGCGATCAGGATGGCGATGACCAGTAGCCCCAGCGCGAGGCCCGGCCGGTGGGCGCCGGCGATCTGGGCGGGCAGCCCGACGACGTTCGTCCACGCCAAGCTCTGGGATTCACCACCGAGCAATACGTGCGCCTGCTGCAGGGCGATCGTGATTCCGATCCCGGCCAGCATGGCGTGCACCACCACCGGCGAGATCGCCAGGGCGGCCCGCGCGATCCGGCTGATGCCCAACACGACTTGGAGCGCTCCGGCTATCACGGTGATCAAACATGTTATTCCCCAGCCGAATTGGGCGACAAGGTCGGCGACAACCACCGTTAGGCCGGCAGCCGGTCCGCTGACCTGCAACGGCGACCCGCCGAGACACCCGGCGACGATGCCCCCGACGATCGCCGCGATCAAGCCGGACAGTACCGGGGCATCCGAGGCGATCGCGATCCCCAGCGACAAGGGAAGCGCCACCAGGAAAACCACCACCGAGGCCGGCAAGTCGTACGAGATGGCCGCGCGCAAGCCGCCGATTCGAGTCGGATCAACCTTTTCGGCGTGTTGCATCGACCCCTCCTGCATCAGGCATGACGGCGCGCTCGGGGATCTGTCCGTAACACCCCGGCTAGCGCACTGAAATATACGGCGACACAAGCGAATACACTCGCCACGAACGTCGTTGTTCTTTGGGGCGTGCCTGGCCCATGCCTACCGAAGGTATGGGGGCGCCACCTGGGTGGCAACCCGACGAGCCGGGCGCATAGCGAATGCAAATGTTTTGCTACAGCTGGATACCGCCGTTTTTGGTGCGCGCTTGAAGTGAAATCAATTGGGGCGCAGCGGAACTATTCCAGAACGAAAACCGGTATCTGCCTTGCGGTCTTGGTTTGGTATTCGGCATAGGGAGGGTAGGCGTCGACCGCGCGCTGCCACCATTGCTCGCGCTCGGATCCCTCGAGCTCGCGAGCCCTCAGCGCGAGGACCTTGTCGCCGTCCTGCAGCGTTACGTCCGGATTCGCCCTGATGTTGAAGTACCACGAAGGATGCGCCGGGGCGCCACCCTTCGAGGCGACCATGGCGTAACGGCCGTCGCTCTCGACGCGCATCAGTGGCACGTACCGCTTTTTGCCGGACTTTGCTCCGGTCACGGTCACCAGAACTACCGGCCGATCGAGAATTTCCACCCCGTCGGTCGTGCCTTGCTCCAGAATCTTCTCGGTCTGCTCGCGTACCCAGTCCCGCGGACTCAGTTCGATGTCGTCGGCCATACCCGATCTCAACACGTCGTCGCGCTTCAGTCATCCCCCGGCGCGTAGGTCGCACGGTCGCTTTAACGAGCTAACTAACCGGCGTTCGCCCCAAAATCGCCGCCTTTGGCTATATCAGGCTGGTTGACATATCTCAGCGAGATTGATATAAAGGTGGCATGTCTCAGTCGACTCACGAAATGTTTGAAGCCGCCTACCGGGGCGAAGCCCCCGAGATGGGCGAGGGCAATCGGCCGCCGTGGAGCATCGGCGAGCCCCAACCGGAGATCGCGGCGCTTATCGAGGCCGGCAAGTTCCACGGTGACGTGCTCGACGCCGGCTGCGGAGAGGCGGCGGTATCGCTGTTCCTGGCCGAACGAGGCTTTACCACGGTGGGGCTGGATCAGTCGCCCACCGCCATCAAGCTGGCGCGCGAGAAGGCCGCCGCGCGGGGCCTGACCACCGCCACCTTCGAAGTTGCCGACATCAGCGCCTTCGGCGGATACGACGGACGCTTCGGCACCATCGTCGACAGCACCCTCTTCCACTCGATGCCCGTCGAGCTGCGCGAGGGCTACCAGCAGTCGATCGTGCGCGCCGCCGAGCCGGGCGCCTCCTACTTCGTGCTGGTCTTCGACCGCGCGGGCATGCCCGCCGACGGCCCGGTCAACGCCGTCACCGAGGACGAGCTGCGCGGCGTCGTCTCCAAGTACTGGGTGATCGACGAGATCCGCCCGGCGCGGATACACGCGAACGTGCCCGACAGTTTCCTGGCGGGCTTCCAGGCGTTCGGTGGGGCCGACATCCGCGACGAGGGCAACGGCCGCAAGTCGGTGGGGGCCTGGCTGCTGTCCGCGCATCTCGGCGCGTAGCCGCTCGCAAGGTTTCGCCACCGGCCATTCGGGAGATCCTGACTGGAGCAACAAGCCAGAGGGGATCTCACGTGGACCAGCAAGTGAATTTCGACCCGCCGCCCGCACCCGAGGACGCCAGAGAGGCGACCGAGGAGCAGCGCAAGTTGCAGGAACAGCTGGAGCACCAGGACGACGATCCGGATGCGCCGGGACTGCACCAGTCCCGGCGTGACCTCCCCGACGAGAGCACGCGATAGGGTGGTCGGCGGGCTCGAAATCCGTTGATCCAGCCTATGATCCGGTGGTCGCCGTCAGGTGCTGATCTTCCGGCGGTCCTGTGCGAGCGTCGACGTCGTCAGCGCCGTCAACGCCAGGCCCCCCAGTGCCGCCAGGGGAATCGCCCACAGGCGACGCATCATCAGCGCCGTGCCGCATTGGCCGACATAGTTCGAGCCAGGGGCGCTGACGGCCTGGTCGGCGCTCGACGCCTGAATCAAATCCGTCGTGAATCCGCTGCCGCATTTGACCTGCCAACCGAACTGGTCGTACGCGTCGATGAAGACGGGGAAGCGCAGGGCGAAAAGCCCGCCCGCCAAAGCCAGCACGGCCGCGGCGGCAACCAGGGATCCGCGTTTGGTCATGTCGTTCCTAAGTCATGCAGACGTTGGCGAAGATCAGCACGGGCCACGACACGATCGAGCCGAGAAACGACACCACCAAATCGACGCCGTGCATGTCGCGAAGGTGCGCCGTGTGGGTGGACGACCAGATCACCCCGACGATGAGATAGGGCGTGCCGAGCAGGACGGCCAGTCCCAGCAGCTCGGCGATGGTCAACTGGTAGTCCAATAGTCGGCGGATCTTGTTGAGCATCGGGCGTGCCTTTCGCACGGAGAGCGTGGTCGGATCTCATTATGTTAATAACTATTCAGCGGAATTGATAGCACTTGTGAGGATCGGGCGCCCCCCGATCGCCCCATTAGTGCGGAGATTAGCCTGGGCGGCATGGTCTTCGAGGCAGCTCGGTGAGCCGGCGGCGCACAGGGTGGGCCTGCGATGTTCAGCGCCGTTCCGGGCAAAGTGCGGCCGGACCCGCAGCGATCAAGCCTCGGTTGGGGCTGACCCGCCGAGCAACGTGATGTCCATCAGCCGGCGCACCGTCTCGCGGGCGTATTGGCCCGGGCCGTGGATCACGAGTTGGCCGATGTCGACGGCCAGGGCGAAGGCGGCGTGTACGGCGTATCGCGCGCGGCCAAGCGTGAGGCCGGGCCGCGCGGCTACCGCCAGTCGGGCCCAGGACTCGACGGTCGAGCGGTGAATGTTGTAAAGCAGCACTGCGTCGGCGTCGGGCAGATTGTGGCGCTCCGTGTAGTACACGCGGCCCAGTTCGGGATTGGCTAACGACCGCGCGACGAAGGCGTCGATCAGCTGCGTCAGCGAGTACTCCGGATCGCCGCCCGCGGCCAGAATGGTGGTCAGGTCGCTGGAAAGCTGGTCCGCGCCGCGCCGATATGAGACCGCCAAGATCGCGGCCTTGCTTGGGAAGTATTGGTAGATGCTGGCCACCGGTATGCCAACGGCGGCCGCGATGTCCTCCATGCCGGTTTCGCGGTAGCCCCGTTCGTCGAACAGCCGTATGGATTCGTGCAGCAGCAATTCGTAGCTACCGGCCGCACTCGTAATCGTCGTTGCCCGTGGGGATTCCGCTGCGGCCGCCGGCGGGTCGGGCAAGTCCGCCCTCAACACGGCCGCGGAGATATCGGCCAAGGCTGCCCGGATCTCACCGTTGCCGAGCCGGGAGCGATGGTCGGTGATGCTGCCGATCACGCTCAGCGCCGCGGCAGAAAGCACCCACCGCTGCCGCGACTGCAGTTTGGGCCGGAGCCTGACCAATGGCCGTTGCAGGCGCCGGTTGACCAGCCTGACCTGCTCGGCCAGCAATTTCTGGTCCGCACCGAGCAGGTAACGGCCTTCCCATCGATAGAGCCCGCCCGCGGTGCGGTTGGCGATGGCGGTATCGATCAGCGATTCGGCCAGAGCGCGCAGCGCCTCTTCGGGATCGCCGTCGTCGGGCAGGTGGTCGGCGAACTCGGTGGCGTCGACGAGCTGTTGACCCAGCGCCAGGACGGCGGACCGGAACAGGTCGTATTTGCCCTGCGAGTGCCGGTACAGCGCCGCAGCCGAGACCCCGACCCGGGCCGCGATGTTCTCCATGCTGACCGCGTGATAACCGAGCTCGCTGAACGCGTCGGCGGCCGCTCGGGCGATCTGTGCCTTGCGGTCTTTGGGACGTCGCTTTACCGGCTTTGCGGAGGCGCGGCTGGTCGACGGCATAAAGATCACCGTAGCCGCAGCGTGCGCGGGAAGTGGCCGGGTGGCTGACCGGATTTTCCGAGCCGAGCGCTATCTTCCGGAACACGAGGGTGCCGCCGCGGGAATTCGCTGGCCCAGGGGGGACGGCCCCAGTTCCGGGACCTCCGGCGCCGCACGGCGCGGGCGGGCGGCCCTGCCGTTGAGCCAGCAGGCGACGCCGCCCAGGACCAGCCCGGCGGCGACACCGGCGTCGGGACGCTGGCCGAGCATGAGCCACGACAACACCCCGGCGACCGCGGGGATGACGGCGAACAGCATGGCCACCGCCGCGGCGCCATGGGCATTGATGGCGCGTACGTAGAGGCTCACCGCCAACGTCGCGTTCAGCAGCACCATGGCGGTGACCGCGATCACCGCCTGCCGGACGTCGTGCACGGTGAACGGCGTGGCGACCGCCAGCGCCGCCGCGGGGATCAGTGCGACCGCGTTCTGCATCGCGCTCATCGTGCGGAAGTCGACACCCGAGCAGAAGCGCTGCTGGTAGACGCCGCCGGCCGAAAGGCCAAGCAGCGCAACGCCAAGCAACACGATGACGGGGTCGATCCCGTGGGTACTCGCCAGCCGCCTGGCGCATGCGGCGACCACCGCGACGACCCCGAGCGCGAGCGCCGCCACCCGTTGCGGGCCAAGGGGTTCGCGCAGGAACGCGGCGGCCAGGATGGCCGTGACGACCGGGTTCATCGCGATCACGACCGCACACAGTACGGCCGGCGACCCGAGCTGAACGGCCTCGTAGAGGCAACAGAATTGCACCGCTTGAATCAGCAGGCCGACCACCACGACGTGACCCAACTGCGCTCCCCGCGGCCAGGGCGCCTTGGCCAGCAGTGCCCAGATGACCAAAACCATTGTGGCCAAACCGAATCGCAGGACCAACGCGGCCATGGGGGTGATGGCTGTCACCGCCAGGACCCCGATCGGGTAACCGAGCGCGTAGAAGAACGTCACCGCCGACGCGGTCGTCAGCGGCATCCGCGGTAGCTCCATGCGACCCATGCTGGCCCAGACCGGCCGCCGGCGTCCAACGAATATTGCTGATCGTGATCGATCGCGTTCTCTTATCGGTCCTTGCCGCCTGTCACCGAAATCGGTTCAAGTATCGGCATGATTGATCGAGAACGCTGATCGTACTATGGTGCTGACCATGGCCCAGGTGCTGGACATCGCGCCGCTGCGCAGCCTCGTCGCGGTCGCCGACTGTGGCGGATTTCACCGCGCCGCCGCCGCCCTGCACCTGAGTCAGTCCGCGGTCAGCCAGCATCTGCGCCGAGTCGAGGCGGTGGTCGGCGAGCCCCTGATCGAACGCTCCGGACGCGGCATCGTCTTCACCGAGATTGGGCTCAAGGCGTTGCGGCATGCCCGCGCGATATTGGCCGCTCACGACATCGCGCTCGACGACCTGGGAGCCACCGAACCCAAGCTGCTGACGATCGGCGCCACCGAGCACGGCGCCGACGTGATGCTTGCCGGACTGACCACGGTACTGCGGGAGCGGCTGCCCGATCGTCGGGTGCGCTTCCGGCTCGATCGCAACGTGTCCCTGGCCGACTCAATCGAACGCGGGCTGGTCGACTTGGCAATCATGCTCGACGGCGCGGGCCTGGACCGCGCCCACGCGTCCGGCCTCGTTCGGCTGCAATGGATTTCGGGGCGCACTTTAGCCGTTCCGGCACGAGAACCGCTCCCCCTCGTGGTCTTCTCCGAGCCGTGTACCTTGCGTGAACCGGCGTTCGCCATCCTCGAAAACAACGGCATCGCCTATGACATCGCCGCCGAGTGCGGCGACTTGTCCGGGCTGTACGCGGCGGTGCGGTCGGGGCTGGGGGTAGCGCTGCTGCCAATGATCGGAAAGTTGCCCGACGGCCTGTGCCCCGCCGAGGGTCTGCCACCCGCCAATAACGCATCGGTTCTGGTGCGAGGCCGCACCGGCATCGACCCGGACGTGCTGAGCACGGTCGACGACGCGGTGCGTGACGTGCTCGCCGCCGCGGAGTAACCGTCGGCGCCGCGGTTGATATCCGGGCGGCCAAGGCATTGAATTTCAGTCATTCACTCGCTGGCCGTGCCCGGCCCGCGCGCACGAAGAGGAGCCGTCGGCATGACCGATCCCGTCGCCCCACTGGCCGGCAGAGTCGCCTATGTGACCGGGGCCGACCGCGGCCAGGGCCGTTCCCACTGTGTCCGGCTGGCCCGGGCCGGCGCCGACATCGTCGCGATCGACGCCTGCGCACCGGTCGCACAACACAACGGCTATCCCCCGGCCCTTCCCGAGGACCTGGCCGAGACGGTCAGCCTGGTCGAGGGCGAGGGCCGCAAGATCTTCGCCGACGAGGTCGACGTCCGCGACTTGGTGGGCCAGCAGCGGGTCGTGGCCAACGCGATCGAGCAGTTCGGCCGGCTGGACATCGTGGTGGCCAATGCCGGCGTGCTGAATTGGGGCAGGCTCTGGGAGATTTCGGCCCAGCAGTGGCAGGAGACCATCGACACCAACCTCACCGGGTTGTGGAATACGATGAAATCCGTTGTCCCGGCGATGATCGCGGCCGGCAATGGCGGATCGATTATCAACATCAGTTCCGCGGCGGGAATCAAAGCGGTCCCGGGTTGCGGGCACTACTGCGCCAGCAAGTTCGGGGTCGTCGGGCTCACCAACTCGTTGGCCGTCGAGCTCGGCGAGTTCGGCATCCGCGTCAACTCGGTGCACCCGTACGGCACCGACACCCCGATGGGCAACGACCTGTCGATGTACCAGGTCTTCCAGGATCATCCGCAGTACATCCACAGCTTCTCGCCCGGCGCGCTGCCGACCGATTCGCTGGCGTCGCCCGACCTGATTTCCGACATCGTGGTGTGGCTTGCCAGCGACGCCTCGTCGTTGGTCACGGCCGCCCAAATCCCTGCCGACAAGGGCTATTTGAAGATCTGACCCGGTACGGTGTCACAGATGCGATGGAAGCTGGCACTCTCGTCCGTCTTCCTGCTGTGGGTGGCGGGATGCTCGCCGGAACCGGACGTCACAGCGTCCGATTCCGACAACGGCGGGCACATCTCGATCAACAACGGTCAGCTGTTCGACATCGTCTTGGCGGACGACTATGTGACGTCGCACTGCCAATGGCACGACGAAGAGAAGTACGACTTCGCGATCCTCCGGCCGCTCGGACAGCGCTATCAACCCGACCGAAGACCGCCGGGCGCCACCAGCGGGGGCACGTTCACCAGTAGATATCGGGCGGCGGGCGCCGGGACTGTGCACGTGACGCTCGTCCAGGAAGACAACGGCAACCCCGCGCACGTCGTGCGGCGTTTCGCACTGGATGTGACTGTGCGGTAGGCGATTACCTGTTCAGCAGGGGCCTCAGGTCGTCCAGGCGGTCGAACAGGTGCCAGACATATCCCGATGACCCGTTCTCGCGATGCGCGTGCAGATCGGCGAGCTCCGGGTCGGTGCAGTAGCTGTCGAAGGCCTCCCGCGATTCCCACTCCACGAGAATCAGCACCTGCCGCGGAGTGATGTCGCCGAGGACCGCGTGTTGGAAACCGCCGAGCGCGACCACCCGACCGCCGTGCTTGGCCACCTCGGCGGGAGACCGTCGCGAGTAGGCGCGGTACTCGTCGGCATCGGCGATGTCGAAAAGGTTCAACGCATAAACGGTCATGGGGGCAGAGGTTACGCGCCGACTTCCTAGAGCGCGTCCAGCGCTGGGACTATCGCGTCTGCGATACGCGAACCCGGCGTTTGGATCGGCAAGACGATCGGTTTGTGGCGGCCGCTCATGGCGACCCAATGAAACCCGTCGCTGGAGACCGTGACGGTCATGCCGACGCCGCCGGCCTTGTCGAGCACGTGCAGCAGCGGGTCGTCGTCGGGGTTGTCCACCTTGCGCGCGACGTAACCGTAGTTACGCAGCAGCGCCATCTCGATGTCGTAGACCTGCTCGGCGTGCTTCATTCCCGAACGGACTACTGGCCGCCCTTGCGGGCGAGGTCGATGGCGTACTGGCTCACGAACGTGCCCGCCGCGGGATCGCCCTTGCCGCAAGACCCGTCGGATTCACCGGGACGTTTGATCCACAGGTAGGCGTCGGCGTGCGCGCCGGCCGTCGACGCGGTGGGCGGGGTGCCCAGCGCCCGGCCGCTGGGATTGCACCAGTTGAGCTCGGAGTCGGGCGCCGGCCCGGCACCGTTGCGGGACGTGTCGACCACGTAGTGCGAACCGTTGGTGAGCCCCGAAATAGCTTCGCCGTAGCCGATTTCGTCCTCGGTCGTGAAGAAGTTGGCGGTGTTGACGCTGAAGCCCCGCGCGTGGGCGACCCCGGCCTGATTCAGCCGCCCGGCCATGTCCTCGGCGGTGTGCCAACGCAGATGACCGGCATCGACGTAGACCGCGGCGTTCGGATCCTTGGTGAGCGTGTCGACGGCGTAGCGAATCAGGTCGTAGCGTTCCTGACGCTGATCGGCCGACAGGCAGTCGGCCATGGCGAGCGCGTCGGGTTCGACGACGATCGCCACCCGTGAGGCGCCGACGCCGGAGGCGATGCCGTCGATCCAGCCGCGGTAGTCGGCGCCCGACCCCATGCCGCCCGCAGCGAAGCTGCCGCAGTCGCGGTGCGGAATGCCATAGAGCGCCAGCACCGGGATCGCGCCGGCGGCGTTCGCGTCGCCGACGTACTTCCCGACCGTGCCCGCGGACGAGCCGGGAACGATCCAGTAGGCCTGCGGCGTGTTGGCGATGGCGGTCAACTCGGGGCTCGGCGGATCGGCGCTCTGCGCGGCGCGCATGGCCGCCGAGTTGGGATTGACGTAGAACGGCGCGCCGGCCAACGGGTTGCCGTCGGCGACCAGTCGCATCGTCGGGGCGTGCGGCGTGCCGGTGGACATACCCACCCAGGCGATGGCCGCAACGGTCAACACAGAGCAAATACACCGGACGAAGGCACCGGCCGCTGACGCAATCACGCTTAGGAAAACTAGTGCCTCGAGGCATTGGTCGCGAATCGATGCCGGGCAAGCGGCGTGGGCGCGCTGCGGTCGGGCGAATTCGCCCGGATCGGCGACGCCGACCCCCAGTGGGTGCAGGAGCAGGTACAACTGGAAAATGACACCCGTGCGACGCTACAAGACCTGATCAACCAGTTACTCGCCACGATTCCGCCAAGCTGATGACAGTCGACACCGTCGAAATAGCAAGCGTTCTCGGAAGTGTCGTGCACTCCGAGCCAGTCGTGCTCGCCGATATCGGATCCCCCGCCGAGGTCCCTGAACGCTGGCAGGCGATCGCGCGCGCCGATACGGCAGACGCCCGGCGCCAAGCCGCCGTGTCGCTGTGGAACGGCGACTTTCTGGAACTGGTGCCCGACTTCGCCCAGGCACTCGTCACCAAACTCGAAGACGTCCGGATCGGCCACCTCGGCGGGGAACCCCGTCCTGGTCTACGCCCTCGAAATTCACGATGCCGACCGGCGGCATGTCGTCTGCTGGATCGGTTGGGACCCCGCCGTCTGCACGAGCTCAGAATTGCGGTTCGCCGAAGCAATTCCCGATCCGGTGCGCCGGTTCTACCGCGAGACACATGCCGGCTTTGTGGGGCCGGACTGGATGTCCAACGGCCCCATCCAGCCTCGACACCTGCAGACCTACGCCGAGTACCTGGGGTGCCCCGAAGGGCTACCAGAATCCAACTGGCCGCAAGGTGCGGTAGACCCGACGCGCCTGCTGCTCCTGGCGACCACTGCGGACTCACACGTGTGCGTTTCGCCTGACCTTCCCGCGGGCCAGGCCATCACCGTGTACGGAGGGGTACCCGAGCCGCCAGACGATTTCGGCGCATTGCTTGACGAGACGATGACCGCACAACTCGATGAATTCGCCTGAGCCGCAACATGACAACGCCCTATCACGGTAACCCTCAAGGCGGAGCGCCCTGGCCACCGCCGCCCCACGGCCCGTGGATGCCGCCGCCGAGCGGCTGGTGGCCACCGCCCCCGCCGGTGCGGCCGCGTCGCCGCAAACAGGCGTGGTTGTACGCCGTGCTGGCGGTCATCGTGATCGCCGTCGGCGGCGGCGTCGCGGCGATCGCTACCTATGAGCACTACCAGAACAGTGATCCCGTCAAGATCAAAGCGTTGATCGGCGCCTTCTCCGACTCGGTCAGCAAGGGTAATCCACACGAAATTGCCCGGCTCATGTGCCGCGAGGAAGCCGAGCCCTATCTCGATGCCGTGGCAGACCCGGGCGGAGAACCGGCTAACGCGCCAAAGCCAAGGTTCAAGATCGGGGACGTCGTCGTGCACGGCGACGCGGCGGCGGCAACCCTGATATTCCCAGACCACCAAACGCAGACGATGTACTTTCGCAAAAACGACGGCGCGTGGACTGTCTGTGCTCCCGCAAAGGATCAGATGTAGCGGACGCCGTCGGGCATAGCCGCCGTCATGTCAGGGTTATCGTGCACGTTAGGGTGCGTTCGCAGGCCTTCAGTGAACAGGCCAGTAGAAAAGTTGGGCAATTGATGACCGCAGCAGCCGAAACGTCGGTGCTCGAATCGCGGGTCGGCCATTACTACCGGGCCGACGACACATACCAGGTCGGCCGCGAAAAGATACGCGAGTTCGCACGTGCCGTGCAGGACTATCACCCCGCGCACTGGGACGTCGCCGCTGCCGCCGAGCTGGGGTATTCGGGCCTGGTAGCGCCGCTGACATTCACATCGGCCCCGGCAATGGCGGCCAATCGGCACCTGTTCGAATCGGTGGTGATCGGTTACGAGATGTACCTGCAGACCGAAGAAGTCTTCGAGCAGCATCGACCGATCGTCGCCGGCGACGAACTACAAATCGACGTCGAGCTGTCATCGGTGCGCAGGATCGCGGGCAGGGACCTGATCACCGTGACTAACACTTTCACCGACACCGCCGGCGAGCGCGTGCATACGCTCCACACCACCGTCGTCGGCGTCACCGCCGAGGATGTCGATCCGGCGATCAGGGTGACCGCGCAGCAAGTGATGATGCACGACGTGAACCTCGCCGGAATCGACTACTCCGATGCGGCCTACCAGAAGACAGTGCGCCCCGAGGGCGAGGTTCCCATCGCCCAAGCAGATCCGGCCCGTATCCCCGGCACGCCGTCCTTCGATGAGGTGAATGTCGGCGACGAGTTACCGGTACATCACGCCCGACTGTCGCGCGGCGACCTGGTGAACTACGCCGGCGTGGCCTGCGACGCCAACCCGCTGCACTGGGACGAAAACCTCGCCAAAATGGCGGGGCAGCCCGACGTGATCGCCCACGGAATGCTCACCATGGGTTTGGGTGCCGGATTCGCCTCGGCATGGTCGGGCGATCCCGGTGCGGCGACCCGGTACGCGGTGCGGCTGTCCCAGCCCGTCATCGTGTCGGCCGCCGATGGTGCCGATATCGAATACAGCGGCCGGATCAAGTCGCTGGACCCGGCCACCCGCACCGGTGTCGTGATCGTCGGCGCGAAGTCCGGTGGCCGGAAGATCTTTGGCCTGGCGACGCTGCATCTGCGCTTTCGTTAACGGGTCGAGGAGCCAGGGCAGCGGCTGCGCCAACTCACCAGACCAGGGCGCAACGTTGTCATTCTTCGCTGCATCGCAGCCGCGAAGCCTCTCCTACCGCGCCATGTTGGCGAAGCGCGACAGGTGCAGCTGGTGCGCGACGGTCACCGTCTTGGTCGGGCCGTTGCGGTGCTTGGCCAGAATGAAGTCCGCCTCGCCGCCGCGCGGATCGTCACGCTCGAACGCGTCGGGCCGGTTCAGCAGGATGACCATGTCCGCGTCCTGCTCCAGCGACCCGGACTCGCGCAAGTCGGAGAGCATCGGCTTCTTGTCGGTGCGCTGCTCGGGACCGCGGTTCAGCTGGCTGATCGCGACCACGGGAACCTCGAGCTCCTTGGCCAGCAGCTTGAGCTGGCGCGAGAACTCGGACACCTCCAACTGCCGCGACTCGACCTTCTTCCCCGACGACATCAGCTGCAGGTAGTCGACCACGACCAGGCGCAGATCGGCCTTCTGCTTGAGCCGGCGCGCCTTGGCGCGGATCTCCATCATCGTCAGGTTGGGCGAGTCGTCGATATACAGTGGCGCCTCGCTGATTTCGCTCATCCGCCGCGCCAGCCGGGTCCAGTCGTCGTCGTTCATCCGGCCCGACCGCATGTCGGCGAGTTTGATCTTCGCCTCGGCCGAGAGCAATCGCATCACGATCTCGGACTTACTCATCTCCAGCGAGAAGATGACGCTGGCCATCCGGTGCTTGATCGAGCATGAGCGCAGAAAGTCCAGCCCCAGGGTGGAGTTGTGGGTGGGAACCATCGCCTGGCTCGCCAGATACATGTGGCTGTCGTTGTCCACTTCGACGCAACGGACGGGAACGGTCTCGATCGGCCGGACGTCGACAATGAAGCGCGAACCCGAGCGCGCGGTGCCGGTGGCGGCCCGACGCTCCTTGTGCAACAACGCTTTTCGCTGCAATGCGAATACCGCGTCGTCGGTGGAGAACGTCAGGGTGTACGCGACGCTGGACGACTCGCGGCGGCCCCGGACGCGCTTGGTCGAGGTTTGGCAGCGGTAGCCCAGGCTGACGATCAGTTCGGCGACATCGCAGGCCAGCCGCTGGTTGGTGACCGAGAATTGGACGGCTCCGCCCGCCGTTACGGTTCCGTCGGTGTCCAGCAAGCCGGCGAGCAGGGCGCGCCGTTGTGTCTCCGAACCCCGCAAGTAGTCCACGGGAATGTGCTTGTTACCGAGCACGCCGAGGGTCCGCAACCGGGCCTGCAACGTGCCCACGGCGGTGTGGCAGTTCTGGCACAGCCGCATCCCGGCCGATGGCCCGGCGCAGCGGACGCAGGTTGGACTCGGCACCGGGGCGGAGACGAACCGGGCCCGGCCACCGCATGAGCGTCCGCAGGTGCGCACCTGACTGGTTTGCGGAATGAACGACTTACCGCATACGACGCACGAGCGAGCCGCCGACTCGGCGCCGGCCGGTAGCCGCAACTGGTACCGGTACGGCGCCGACTGCGACGGAACCGCCACCAATCCGTCCGCTTCGATGCGCATGATGATTTCGGGATCGGCCGCCGTGATCTGGGCCGCAGCGCTGGTGCCATCCCCGAGCCAGGCGCCGAGAGTATAGGGCGGGACGAGGAATTCCCGGTCCGGGAGATCGAGGGCGCGCGCGTTGACCACGCTGTGGTTCAGGCGCCGGTCCTGAGTGGCGCAGCGCAGGCTCCCGGCGATCTCGGCCGTCGTTCGCACGGCCGCAAACGTGCGCTGATTCTTGTAGCGGTTGTAACCCACCGCCGCGGCCTGCGCCGACTTTCGGGATGCGCGGGTTTCGGTCAGCCACTGGTGCGCCGCGTCCGCGACGATCACGGTCCCGTCGGAGAACTCCACTTCGAAGCAGGGGCGCCCGAGCATCACCTCGGTGGCGGCGACCACCCGCGTCGGCCGCCCGTCGTCGCCGAGCAGCTCGTCACCGACCGCGACCTCACCCATCGTCGTCCAGCCGGACGGCGTGGGCAGCAGCGTGTCCAGCGCGAGTGCCTTCCCGACTCCAGGTCTGGCCGCCACGATGATCATCTGCCCGGCGTGCAGACCGTTGGTCACCTCGTCGAGCTCGGTGAAACCGGTCGGTACGCCGCGTGCGACGCCGCCGTTCGAGGCGATGGCGTCGATCTCGTCCATCGTCGGCTGCAGCAGATCCTCCAGCGGAACGAAGTCCTCCGTCGTCCGCCGGTCGGCCACCTCGTAGATCTCCGCCTGCGCCCGGTCGACCACCTCGGCCACGTCGGCACCCTCGGCCCCGGCGTAGCCGTACTGCACCACCCGCGTGCCCGCCTCCACAAGCCGGCGCAGCAACGCCTTCTCGGCGACGATGGTCGCGTAGTAGCCCGCGTTGGCGGCCGTGGGCACGGTCGAGATCAGGGTGTGCAGATAGGGCGCGCCGCCGATCCGGCGCAGCATCCCGCGGCGGTCGAGTTCCGCCGCGACTGTCACGGCGTCGGCCGGCTCGCCGCGGCCGTAGAGGTCCAGGATGGCGTCGTACACGTTCTGGTGCGCGGGGCGGTAGAAGTCGCCGGGGCGCAGCCGCTCGAGTACGTCGGCGATGGCGTCCTTGCTCAGCAGCATGCCGCCCAGCACCGCCTGCTCGGCCGCCATGTCCTGCGGGGGCTGACGGCCGAAGTCCTCACTGGGCGCGGGAGAATCCATGCCCGGCGCCAAGTCATCGACGACCGCCATGCATCCCTCCTCCCCTACCACGCACCCGAACGTACATTCGAAAACCGCTCTCGTCAGCGTAAGTCAAGGAGCCGACACTTCCGCCTCACAGCACTCGCACGCCTCGCGCCGGGACGACGTTAGACGTTGCTGGCTAGTAGGTGAAAGGGGCGCTGTTCATGAACCTGTGCATCGTGTGTGCATATCCGTCGACACCTGTGTTGAGTGGGGTGTGGAGAACCTGTGTATGAATTCAAGGGGCCCTGACATCACTGCTGTTAAGGGCCATGTAACGCGACGAAATTCGTGTGGACAAGAATCTCTACGGCGTGTCGTCGCAGGTTACTGCGCCGGGCGTGTTGGCTTTCAGCCACATTTTGGCAGCGTTACGGGCCGGTAAATAGGGTCGGTGGAAGACACCGCAGCAATTGTTCGCTAGGGCGGCAGTCCGCGACCATCCGCCGCGCGAAGCGGGCGGGCGCCCCCAGCACAACGGAGCCCGGCGGCGGCCGATAGTGGCCACCGCCGGGAAGGAGCAAACGTCGGAGGCTTAGCTCTCCGCGACGACCTCGAGGGCCACCTGGACGTCGACCTCGGGATGCAGGTGCACCGACACCGGGTGGGTGCCGACGGCCTTGATGTGCGACTTGGGCAGCCGGACGATTCGCTTGTCCAGGTTGGGGCCGCCGGCCTTCTTGATGGCCGCGACGACGTCACCGGACGTCACCGAGCCGAACAGCTTCCCGGAGTCGGCCGCGGTCCGCACCGGCAGCTGGACGGGGCCCAGCGCCTCGATTGCCATCTTGAGTTCGTTGGCGTGGCCGAGGTCGCGCACGGCCTTGCTCTCGCGCGACCGGCGGATCTCGTCGGCCTGCTTCTGGGCGCCGCGCGAGGCGAGAATCGCCAGGCCGCGCGGGAGCAGGAAGTTGCGGCCATACCCGTCTTTGACCTCGACCGTGTCGCCGACGGTACCGAGGTGGTCGACGTCGGCCGTCAGAATCAGCTTCATCGTTGTTCGTACTTTCGCTTGGGTCCTAAATGAATGCGCCGGCTATCGCGCCGAGGAGGTGAAGGGCAGCAACGCCACCTCACGGGCGTTCTTCACCGCGATCGCGATGTCGCGCTGGTGCTGCACACAGTTGCCGGTGACGCGGCGCGCCCGGATCTTGCCGCGCTCGCTGATATAGGTGCGCAGCAGTGCGGTGTCCTTGTAATCGATCGATTGGTCCTTCTTCGCGCAGAAGACACACTTGCGCGTCTTGACCGGCTTTTCCGGAGCCGGACGTCGCTTGCTGGACTTGGCCATGACTGTCTTTCTTTCCTTTTCTTACAGTTGAAGTTCTTAGAACGGCGGTTCGTCGTCGCCGCCGCCGAAGGACCCGGACGCCGGGGCGCTGCCCCACGGGTCGTCGGCGGGTGCGCTGCTCGCCGGCGCCGATGCCTGACGGGACCCGCCTCCGCCGCCGAAGCCGCCGCCACCGCCACCGCCGCCGCTGCGGCTGGCCTTATTGACCTTGGCGGTGGCATACCGCAGCGAGGGCCCGATCTCATCGACCTCGACCTCGACGACGGTGCGCTTCTCGCCTTCGCGCGTCTCGAAGGACCGCTGCTTGAGCCGGCCGGTGACGATCACCCGCGACCCGCGGGTGAGGCTCTCGGCGACGTTCTCGGCCGCCTCCCGCCAGATGTTGCAGCGCAGGAAGAGCGCCTCACCGTCTTTCCACTCCCCGCTCTGGCGGTCGTAGATCCGCGGTGTCGACGCCACGGTGAAATTCGCGACGGCGGCACCGGACGGGGTGAACCGCAATTCCGGGTCGGCGGTCAGATTCCCGACAACGGTGATAGTGGTGTCACCAGCCACAGTTTCCTCCTCGTTCCGCCCTGCTACTCGCTTCTCCGACGGTGAATGGCACGTATCCTCGCTGAGCCTACGCAAGTCCACCGACGGTGGGCCCGCGACTCAGCCATGGGTGTTAGTGCTTGTCGGTGCGCATCACCTTGGTGCGCAACACCGACTCGTTGAGGCTCAGCTGGCGGTCGAGCTCGGAGACCGTCGCCGGCTCCGCCTTCAGGTCGACGACCACATAAATGCCTTCGGCGTGCTTGGCGATCTCGTAGGCCAGCCGGCGCCGGCCCCAGATGTCGACCTTTTCGACGGTTCCGCCGTCTTTGCGGACGACGTTCAGAAACGTCTCCAACGACGGGGCAACGGTCCGCTCGTCGAGCGTGGGGTCAAGAATGACCATGATTTCGTATGGACGCATGGAAACCTCACCACCTCCTCTGGTCTAAAACGGCCACGGTCGATCCGTGGCAGGAGGGTCGCCTGCGTCGGCAACCGCACCAGGCTACCGGACGACGGGGTGAGGGAAGAAATCCGGGCGATCGAGCAAGCCGCTACTGCCGGGCGTCCAGGTATTCGGTGGCCCGGTCCATCGTCGCCTGGTCGGCCTTGGCGAGGGAGCCCGAGTCGAAGGGCGGCTGCGGGTCGTATTCGATGAGCAGTTGCGCGGCTTGGGCCGCCTCCCGATCGACCAGGAGCTCGACCAACCGCAAGGCCATGTCGATGCCGCTGGACACGCCCGCGGCGGTGATGATCCGCTGCGGGAGATGCTCGACGACGCGGTCCGGCACGTAACGCGCGCCCAGGTCGTTGAGCAGGTCCCTGGCGCGCCAGTGCGTGGTGGCGGTCAGCCCGTCGAGCAGGCCCGCGGCGGCCAACAGCAACGCGCCGGTGCACACCGACGTGGTGAACGTCGTCGTCGGGTGCACGGCTTGCAGCCACGCGCGGATGGTCTCGTCGTGGATCAGCTGGCGGGTCCCGATCCCGCCGGGGAACAGCACGACATCGGGCGAGCCGACTTCGTCGAATCTCGCGTCGCAGCTCAACCCGAGCATCCCGTTTTCCGTGCGCACCTCGCCCCACCGGTGACCGACGAACACCACCTCGATCGAGGGGATGCGCTGCAACACCTCGTAGGGGCCCACCGCGTCGAGCGCGGTCACCCGTGGGAACAGCGGGACGGCAATGAGGGTCATGGCGCCACTCCCACCGGCACCGCGGGCTCAGCCTCGGGGACCGGCGCGCGGCGCGCGCCGGTCGGTCGCAGCCAGTCCGGCAGCCAGCGAGGCTGCGCGTCCGGGGCGCGGTCAAAGGGTCCGCCCGACGGGTCGTCCACCCGGCCGCCCCAGCGGACCAGGTCCTCGTCGGGCCGGTAGATCTGGCGAATCACCAACGCGCACAACACAATGACGGCAACGTCTCGCAACAACACCGTCGTGGTGAAGAACTGTTCCGGCAGCGAACGGTTCGGGTTGCCGTACAGGTAGTACATCCGCGGCACCCACACCACCGCGTCGATGGTCATCCACGCCAGCAGGATCCGACGATGCGGCAGGGCCAGCACCGCCAGCGGCACCAGCCACAGCGAGAACTGGGGGCTCCACACCTTGTTCGTCAACAGGAACACCGCCACCACCAAGAACAACAGTTGCGCGAGCCGCGGGCGTTGCGGGGCGGTGAGCGCCACGTAAGCGATTGCCGCACAACCGATTACGAACAATATCGCCACCACGGCGTTCAGCACCGTGGGTGGTTGCCAGAACCCCAGCTTCGCATCGAACCCGTGCCAGCCGGTGAACGATTTCACGACGTTGTACACCGAATCCATGTCGTCACCCCGTCGGGTGTTGAGCCGGAAGAATTCCGACCAACCGCGCGGAAAGAGCACCAGCACCGGCAGGTTCACCAACAGCCAGGTGGCCGCGGCCATCCCGGCGGTCCGCGCCAGCGCCCGATAGCGCCCCGTCCGGATCGCCAGGACCACCATGGGGCCCAGGAACAACAGGGGATAGAGCTTGGCGGCGGCGCCCAATCCGATGAGGACGCCGGCGAGCACCGGCTTGCGCCGCGCCCACGCCAGCAACCCACCCATGGCGAAAGCCGTTGCGAGCGCGTCGAAATTGGTGAAGATCTGGAAGATCACCAGCGGCGAGGCGGCCACCAGCGCCGCGTCCCATATCCGGCGTCCCGCCAGGCCTGCGGTCGCCCAAACGGTCGCCAGCCACGCCAGCGCCAGGCCGAAGGCCGCAATGTCGAAGAACATCACCACCTCGGCGACCACCGGGATCGGGGCCAGCTTCGTCAGCGCGGTGTAGGTCTTGGCCAGCGCCATCGACACGTACTGATACATCCCGGTCAGCACCGGATACTCCATGTACCGCACCGCCGGCCGGCCGTCGTAACGGGTCTGCGGGGTGCCGCTGCCGTCGGTCTCGACCCAGCTCGACTTGTACGGAAACTTGCCCTGGCTCAACAACTCCGCGCCGTAGAGCGGGACGGTGTCGGAGTAACACAACTCGTAGTACGCGCGCTGGTTGTCCCAGTTGGCGACCCGTTGATCGGCCGTTCCGGTGCCGGTGCTCTGCAAGCAGGCCGCCTTGGTCGACCAGCCGAGCGCCAAGAACACCAGGCCGATCAAGAACATCACCCGCAGCGGGGTCATCACCCGGGCGCGCCCGATCAGCGCGTGCCTGCCCACCGGCCCCCCGACGACTTCCGCCAGCGCGGCACCCAACGCGTCGGTGCGGCTCGGGCAATCGCGATTGTCGACGCTACGCAGATCGCCGGCCAGCCGCTGCGGAGAAATGCGCTGCTCGGCCTCGGTCACGGCGGCG